>CAYTVK010000006.1:17737-24314 GCA_964441725.1 uncultured Candidatus Bathyarchaeia archaeon
GATCATCCCTGCGTCACACGCCATACAGCTTATCTCCATGCATACCTTTACGCCTTGACTGAACGTCCTGAGAGTGTTGGCGATAATCTCATCCACCTGAATCGCGCCAAACTTCTGCTTCACCGCTCTGCCCAGTCCGCCGAAGCTGTGAAGATGATAAAACACCTTGCCCCCATTGGCCTCTATCTTCTCCTTGTTTTCCTCAATCATTCTGCACACATTTGGCTCTGTGAACCCCATCATACCCGCTGAAACAACGAGATTATAATCCTTGAAGATTTCAGAGGCAAGAACTCCAGTGTGACCAGTGTAGGAGGCAATTACAATATTCTTGATACCAAGCTCCTCAGCGCGCTTCTTAGCGAGCCTCAGAGTCTCCTCAGTATACTCTTTTCCTTTTCCATCAAAATAGATGGATTCTACGTTCTGACTCATAACTTAATAATAGCAAGAATAAGGGTAAAAGGGTTAGTCCCAAGGAATAACCATGTACTTGAGAAGCTGATCTGGGCTCAAACCCTGCACCTCACCCCACGCGAGACCAACGAGATTATCTTTCTCGATCTCACTGTAGACCAAGAAGGCCAGTATCACGTTAAACCCGAACTGGTTATTAGCCCGAGCTTTAGTGGCTGCATCATATTTACCTTTACGAAGCATAGCCCTAACCAATGCAATGTCACCGCTCTTAAGCGGAGTCAGAACAGACCTGTATGGCTCATCGAGGCCATCAATGGCCGCTGAAAGGCTCTCAGCTTGAATTACTTCTCTGAGGTCTGCCTTACTGATTCCATAAGTCACGGGGAATATTTCATCCAAGTTAATTTCGGTTTTTCCCCTCCGCTTGACAGCGATGAGCACATTCTCAACATCTGTCTCGTATTTCACGAGGCTACTGACGATGCGTCGATCACGGGCTGGGATTTTCTTGGTCAGTTTCAATATGTTAGTGGCGTAGATGTAGTTGAGTTCCAGCTCCAGCGGCCAGAGAATATCAAACTCCCTGTAGAGATCAAGTTTACCGATGAGGCTATTGTAAGCTGTCCCTTCAAGCATCATAACAGCCTCTTCAAGATTCTCGGCATGTATCAACTCATCATAGTCCTTGACGATATAAGGCTCAATGGGAATCAAGGACTCCGAGATCTCATCGACGTCACTGTCCGTGAATTTTCCTCTGAGGATTCTTTTCAGGTTCAGTATCTCGAATCTGAAGTCAAAGTATGCCTGCAAGAACTCACCCATCTTGGCTGGAGTGATCTTGACTATCTCCCCAATTCTCTCGATGAATTTCTTGATGAATATCTTCTCCAAGTTAAGGGCGATCTTGCTGTCCTGCTCGACATCGATCTCCCCATATGGAGTCTCTCTAAGCCGGTCCAAGAACTCCTCAATATCAGAGGCCTCGGATAGGTGCCTTAGCTGTTCCTTTGTCATTAAGTCCGCGATTCTCGCGTGTGTTCTCAGAACCACATAGTTGATTCCTAAATTCATTTCTGCGATGCCTTGGCACCTCCTATTAGCTTCATCCTGACCAATTCCTCCATTGACTCTTCGTCCAGTTTATCCTCGATGAATTTAATAATGTACTTCATGTCAGGTATAATCATGTTCTCAAGGGCGTTTACCTTCCTACTGGTGGTCCCTAGTTCGTCAGCGATTCGCTCAACCCGTTCCTCAAACTCGGCGAGACGGATAAGCTCCTCAACTATCTCGTATACCTTCTCAGCGGCATAAGCCAGCGTGATGTCTAGCTCAGCTGTTACCTCGGGGGTCTTATTGATCTTTACAAAGGGGTAGATGACACCCATGACGCTTCGTGGCAGCACCTCAAGTTCAAGAGTGTTTTTGATACTCTTTGTCTGGCTCTGTACCTCCGTGGGTCCTAAACTTAGGTAGGCCGCAGTGAGGGCACCGTAGGCTTCCTCTAGGTTCTCCAAGAGCATGCCTCTTCTACCCTTTAGGACGTCAAGACTCTCCGTCAGCTGTTTGGCCAGCTGATCCCGTTTGAGTTTGAGGAACTCTGTTCCCCTCTCAACGACTTGGATACGTCTCTTCGTCTCCATGAGGTAGCCCTTTGTGGGCCTGACGCCGGATGTAGCAGACATTGTTATGCTTCACTCTTGTGCGCTGGGTGATACTTCTTGATGTATGCCTCACGTATTCTGATCAGATCATCTTCAGGCAGGTCAGCAAGCAGGTCCCATGCGAGATCAAGCGTCTGCTCGATGGTCCTGTTCTCGTAGATTCCCTGATTGATGAACTCCTGCTCAAACCTGTCCGCGAATCGTAGCCACTGGCGCTCACGCTCAGATAGACCGACGGCTCCGACGATCCTGACCAAGCCTCTGGCTCGCTGTCCTTCAGCGTACGCCATATAGAGCTGGTTTGATACATCTTGGTGATCCTCACGGGTGGTCTCTTTTCCGATACCGTCTTTCATCAGCCTACTCAGGCTGGGCAATACGTTCATCGGGGGATAGAGCCCACGCAGCGCGAGTTCACGCTGAAGCAGAATCTGGCCCTCAGTGATGTATCCAGTGAGGTCTGGGATCGGGTGAGTGATGTCGCCTGCAGGCATCGAGAGAATAGGCATCAGTGTAACTGATCCGGGTTTTCCCTTGATACGCCCTGCCCTCTCATAGATTGTGGCGAGGTCGCTGTACAGGTAACCGGGATAGCCTTTTCTCGTCGGTATCTCTTCTCTGGCGATGCTGATGGCACGTAGGGCTTCTGCGTAGTTAGTCATGTCCGTTAGGATGACCAGTACGTGCATTCCTAGATCGAATGCTAGGTACTCTGCAACTGTCTGAGCGATACGTGGTGTGACGATACGCTCGATGGGTGGGTCATCTGCTAGGTTTAGTATCATTACTGCCTTGTTAAGTGCGCCTGTCTTCTCGAATTCTCTCCTGAAGTACGCGGCTTCCTCGTTCTTTATCCCCATTGCGCCAAAAACGATGGCGAAGTCGCTCTCAGAGCCTGGAATGGTAGCCTGCCTTGCGATCTGGGCTGCTAGCTCGTTGTGAGCCAGTCCGGATTCGCTGAAGATTGGTAACTTCTGGCCTCTGACAAGGCTTGTCATTCCATCGATACCGCTCATGCCTGTCTGGATGAATTCGTTCGGTACCTCACGGGCAGCTGGGTTGATGACTCCACCGTTGACATCTCTCAGGTCCTTTCCGATGATCTGCGGCATACCGTCGATGGGTTCGAAGCTTCCGCTGAAGACCCTTCCGATGAGGTCTTCTGATACTGGGATTCTTAGAACGTCTCCGCTGAATTGTACTGTGGTGTTGAGGTTCAGCCCAGCGGTCTCTCCGAAGCACTGGATCATTGCCCAGTTCCTGCTGACGTCCAGTACGCTTCCTTTTACTATCTCACCGTTTGGCCTCTCGATGAAGACGATCTCGTCGAAGGCAACATCCGTGGTTCTTTGAACCATCAGTATTGGGCCCTTGATCTCTGTCGTTGTCTTGTATATTATGCTCATACTTCTTCCACCTCGTACTGCTTTGCTAGTTCACCTATCTCCTCTAGCATCATCTTACGCGCCGTATCTATGGGATCGGTTCCCTCACGCTCCTTGAGCCTCATAATCTCCCTGATTACATCCAGCTCTCGTACCTGGTCGATGGGGATTCCCTGCTCGATAAGCGGTCTGACTGTGTTATAGAAGTCTGTGAATAGTTTCAGTAACTTCACCTGCTTCTCTGGTGGGCAGTAACGATCTACCTCGTGGAACGCGCTCTGAACCAAGAAACCTTCTCTCAGCATCTCAGCCACGAGAAGCACGAGTCTCTGGTCATCCGGTAACGCTTTCTCACCGATGATACGTGCTGTTTCCTCTATCTCAGCCGCTTCCTCAAGTATTCTGAGTGCCTGTCCTCTGGTGGCGTCCCAAGTTGGGTCCAGCTCACCCCACCATCTGGATGCTACCTCAAGATATCTACTGAAACTACGCAGCCAGTTGATTGCGGGGAAGTGCCTACGGTAGGCTAGTTGACTGTCAAGCGCCCAGAATGTTCCGATGAATCTGAGCGTCGTAGTCGTAACTGGCTCCGAGTAGTCACCACCTGGAGGCGATACTGCGCCTAGCAGTGTGAGGCTGCCGAATCTATCCTCCGTGGCTGGCACCTTTGCTCTACCAGCTCTCTCATAGATGTTGGCGATCCTGTCAGCGAGGTAGGCTGGGAATCCTGCCTCTGCTGGGATCTCTTCGAGTCGTCCGCTGATGTCTCTGAGGGCTTCAGCCCACCTGCTGGTGGAGTCAGCCATCAGTGATACGTCGTATCCCATGTCCCTGAAGTACTCGCCGATGGTGATGCCCATGTAGATGCTTGCCTCACGGGCAGATACAGCCATGTTTGATACGTTGGCTACGATGATGGTACGTTCAATGAGTTTCTTCCCGCTCCTCGGGTCCTCGATCTCTGGGAACTGCTCGACTACGTCTGCCATCTCATTGCCGCGTTCACCGCAGCCAATGTAGACGATGATGTCTGCGTCACTCCACTTGGCGATCTGCTGAAGAGTGACCGTTTTCCCTGTACCGAAGCCCCCAGGGATAGCGGATGCTCCTCCCTTAGCGCATGGGAAGAATGTGTCGATGACTCTCTGCCCCGTGATTAGGGGTCTATCCAGCACTAGGCGTTCTTTTACGGGTCTAGCAATCCTGACTGGCCAGATTTGCATCATCTTGAGATCAACGTCGCCTTTTTCTGTCTCTAGAACGCCGACGGTGTCAACGACGGTGTACTCGCCTTTATTGATTGATTTGATGGTTCCCATTGTGTTCGGCGGAACCATGATCTTGTGGACGAAGGACTCTGTCTCCTGCACGGTTCCTATGATGTCTCCTGCAGCGACCTTGTCTCCCTTCTTCACTGTGGGCTCGAATTTCCACTTCTTCTCCCTGTCCAGAGGCGCGATGTTTGCGCCCCTTGTGATGAATGGTCCTGTCAAGTCCCAGAGCTCGGTCTCTGATCTCTCAACGCCGTCCACGATCTTACCCATCAAACCTGGGCCTAGCTCAGCGACGAGAGGTGTTCCGATGTCAACAACGGGTTCACCGGGTTTAAGTCCAGCAGTGGACTCGTAGCATTGGATGTAGGCGGTTCCCTCGCTCAATCGGACGATCTCACCCATCAGTTTGAGGTCTCCTACCTCGATACGGTCACCCATCTTGGGCTCCTCGGTGAATCTTCCTACAATCAGTGAGCCATTAATACGTTCGATAGTTCCTTCTAGTCTCTCTGACACCTTAGATCACTCCCAGTTTTTCGGCTACCTCTGCGATTAGCCTTTCTTTTGCGTCTCTGAGCCTTGATTGCAGCATATTATGAATAGTCTTGGTTCCATCGAGGTTCACGATATTGACCCCGCCTTCGATGGACTCAGGGGATTTCTCTAGCTTGATATTTATGCCTTCTACAGCGAACTGCTCCATATGCTCTTTGAGGTACGCTAGGTCTTTCTCGTTAGCGTAAACGATGCAGTCCTCATTCAGTTTCTTTACCGATTCCTGCACCAGCTTCACGAGGTGAGCATTGTATTCAGGGCTATCAACGAGGGATTTTAACTCAACAGAAGCCTTATCGAATACTTTGTTAATGACCTCGGCTCTCGCCTCCATGAGGGTCTTTCTTCCCTGAAGCTGGGCTCCTCCAACGATCCTGTCGTGCACTGCACGAAGCTCGCTCCCAATGATTCCCTCAATGGCTTTATTAGTCTGCTCATCGATTCGCTCCTTCTCAGCCTCCGCGTTAATAAGGACCTTAGCCGCCTTCTCGTTGGCTGCTTCAAGTATCTCGTTCCGCTGCTGATTGATCTTATCGATTAACTGGTGCTCTAGATTCTCCTGACTCATTCAGGTAAAACCTCCTTCAGCACCAGATCAACCGCTGACTTAAACTTGTCATCGGGGATGTTATGAACTTCCTTGACCCTCTTCTCGTAATCCTTAGTTACCTTCGTCGCCTCGCTCTTGGCTTCCGCCTCGGCGTCTGCAAGGAACTCGTCTAGACCTGTCCTACGCTGGGCTCTAAGCCGCTTCTTCTCGGCTTCTTCCTTTGCCTCCGCGATGACTTGGTCTGCTTTTTTCTGGGCCTCGGAAATGATTTCATTTGCCTCTGCCTCGGTCTTATCAAGTAGCTTCTGGAGCCTTCCACCTAAGCTTAGGATTTTCTGCATTTCCATTTTACAACAACTCCAACATTGTCCCTATTGCCAATGAGACCACCACCTGAAGACTTTTCATCCTTTGTGTATGGTCTGCGTGTACAGCTGTCTCTTCATCGTTTGCATCGTTGCCTCGTGCTCCGATTAGCTTGAAGCATGTTACGAATGCTAGGGGGTTCATGACAGCTGTGCTCATTTTCAGTTGGATTCAGACATATTACTTTTAAAAAACTTACGACTGAACACAATCTAAGTATATACTATCTTTTTTTTGGATTTACGAGCACGTACAATAACCTGGATAAAAAAGGACCCATGAGAGAGGTTTAGTGGAAAATATGCTCTATGAAGGATTCAAGAGCCCTTGTGAATAGAGCAGGCCAGATACCGAACACGA
>CAYTVK010000007.1:0-22940 GCA_964441725.1 uncultured Candidatus Bathyarchaeia archaeon
ACAGTCCAAACAGTGATGGAGCTCGCCACGAAGATGGGAAAGACGCCTGTATGGGTGAAGAAAGACGCCCCAGGGTTCATAGTCAACAGGGTTCTTGTTACATATCCCAATGACGCATCCAAACTACTTGACAGGTACCAGATAGAACAGATAGACGCAGCCATGCAGCACAAGGCAGGAATGCCCCTAGGTCCATTTATGCTAAGTGACCTCATCGGTCTAGACATTGTGTATAATATTCTCAAGACCTTCGAGGAACACCTCGGAAGCGAATATGCACCAGATCCAAGGATCACTGAGCTATACGAGAGCAAGAAACTTGGACGAAAAACCGGTGAAGGCTTCTATAGTTACGCTGAGAAGCCATCTGTAACGGAGGATCAGGCTGAGGGCTTCAACGTTACATTGCTGCTGGAGCCATTCGTGAAAGAGGCGGAGAAGGTGTTCAGCGAAGGTATTGCATCCGAGGAGGACATAGATACCGCCATCAAGCTAGGCGCCAACATTCCACGTGGGCCTTTTGAGATGAAGAAATCAGGACTAGGCGAGGAGAAGCCTGTCCTCATGGAGAAGAAGAACGGAGTACTAGTCATAACCATCAACCGCCCATCAAAGCTGAACAGCATGACACTTGAGATGCTCGACCTCATCTCTCAGTACCTTGAAGAAGCAAAACGAGACTCAAAAATCAAAGCGGTCTTATTCAAAGGAGCCGGAGACAGAGCATTCTGCGCCGGAGCAGACATAACCCAGTTCCCGGACCTAACAACAATTGGAGCCAGAAAAGTAAGCGAAACAGGGCACAGGACATTTGCCAAGCTATTGGATGTCCAGAAACCCATCGTAGCCGCGATAAACGGATACTGCCTAGGTGGAGGAAACGAACTAATACTGTTCTGCGATTTCAGACTAGCCAGTGACAGGTCTACCTTTGGTCAACCAGAGGTTAACTTGGGCCTAATGCCTGGCTGGGGTGGAACATACATGCTGCCTAAACTGGTTGGGTCAACAGCTGCAATGAATCTGATAATGACGGGTCAGAGAATAAACGCTGAGGAAGCCAAGAACATTGGGCTCGTAACCGCTGTCTATCCCGCTACTGAGTTTGATGCCAAGATAGATGAATTTATGAGGGCGCTTGTCGCTGGGCCACCTCTATCAACACGAGCAATGAAGAAACTCGTCACAAATGACCCAAATCTGAAAGAGGCTCTACGAGCAGAGGCAGAGGCATTCGCAGATCTCTGGAATTATAGTGATTTGAAGGAAGGAATATCGGCCTTCAATGAGCGTAGAAAACCAGAGTTCAAAGGCTTCTAATCTGTTTTTTTGAAGGCGAGAATCTTCTCCTCACCTACATCGATATAAGCTGCCTCGACTCTGTCGCCGATCTTTATCTTATCGACGTCACCGAGGACCATGCCCGTTATCAGTGGGCCTTCATCCAGTTCGATGATCCCAACCGTGTATGGGCCTATGTCCTGAAACTTCGTTAAAGGTACATGGACTACTGTCTTTGTCTTTATGATTCCTTTTCCCTCGAAGCAGTGTTCCTTGAGGTCTGTTGAGCCGCATTTACTGCAGATCATCCTAGGGGGTAGCATCATGTTTTTACATTCCTCGCATATGCAGCCTAGAAGTTTGGACTCCTTCAAACCTTGTTTAAAGCTATAGACGCTCATCTACTTTACCTCCTATACACTTGCACCGTCACGGTGCCGCCAGTCGCGCCAACGTTATGTGCTAACCCATATTGTGGATTAGGAAGCTGTCTCTGACCTGCTTTTCCTCTTAATTGTTTGAACATCTCGACCACCATGGCTGCGCCTGTGGCTCCAACAGGGTGCCCTTTTGCCTTCAAACCTCCATCTGTGTTGATGGGGATATCCCCGCTAAGGCTGGTTCTTCCCTCCGATGCTGCGATACCTCCTTCACCGGGTTTGAAGAAGCCTAGGTCTTCTGTTGCCAGCATCTCGGCGCTCGTAAAGCAGTCATGAACACATGCGAAGCTCACATCTTTTGGCTCTATTCCCGCCATATTGTAGGCTTGTCTGCTCGCTAGCTTTGATGCTCTGAGGGATGTTAGCTCTGCTCTGTCATGGAGAGCCATTGTATCTGATGCCTGTCCCATTCCAGCCACATATACTGGTGTATCGGTATACTTCTTAGCCACATCAGCCGCTGCAAGTATAACAACCGCTGCTCCATCAGATATCGGGCAGCAGTCAAAGAGTCTGAGAGGCTCAGCCACCATTGGGTTCAGATCAGACCTCAAAAACTCCATCGCGTCATTGAATACGATGCCCTTTCTCTCACCGATCTTGTTAGCGATCTCCAGTATCGTCTCCTGATACTGTGCCTTTGGGTTCAACTTACCGTTATTATGGTTCTTGATTGCTATATCTGCCAGTTGCTCCCACTTTGAGCCATATTTCTTAAAGTGGGCGGCTGTAATCGCTGCGTATAAGCCTGGGAATGTGAATCCAACATCAGCCTCATAGCTTACATCAGACGCCATAGCCAACGTATCAGTTACTTCGTTTGTACCAAGGGTCCTCATCTTCTCAACGCCTCCGACGAGAACAACATCATATAACCCTGAAGCGATAGCGAGGATTCCCTGATTTACAGCTGCTCCGCTTGAGGCGCATGCGTCCTCAATCCTCGTCGCTGGAATGGGGTTGACTCCTAAGGCGTCAGCCATTAATGCAGCTGTGTGTGCTTGTTTCTCAAACATGTCGCTGCTGAAATAGCCGAGATACATTGCCTGAGATTCTTTCAGACTGAAGCCGTTATCAATGCTTTCAGCGGCCTCAATGGCTGCTTCTACAAACATCTCCCTGCTCTGTTTTTCTGCGTGAATCTTGTGGTGAAACCTAGTCATCCCTGCGCCGATTACTGCAACGTTACGAGAAAGAGACAAATCTATCAGTATGCGTCATTGTTTTGATTAGAATTAAATATTGTGACGTTCAAAACTTCGTCAAATAACGAATGAAATCTCGGTGAAAAAAGCCTATTTTACCTTAATAAACATGTTTTGGTATATACAATAAAGTCTGTATGCTTAGTGGTTAGAAAACGTTAAAAATTGATACACCAAGCTCTCTTTGGTGTAAAAAGTGAGCACAGCTTTCGTGCTAATCAATACGGACCTAGGAGAAGGGAACGAAGTATTCGACGCCCTAAAAGCAATACCCGAAGTAAAGGATGTTTACGGTGTTTACGGCGTTTATGACTACGTAGTTAGACTCGAATCAGACACTATGCAGAATCTCAAGGACACAATTACTACAAAAATTAGGCGCTTGAATCACGTGAGATCGACCCTAACCATGATTGTGGTCGAGTAAATAGTTAGAGATAACCATTTTTCTCCAAATATTTCAATACCTTTTCGACACTCTCATCAACGGTCTCGGCTTCAGTGTCAGCGATTATCTCTGGACTCGGAGGCTCTTCATAGGGGTCATCTACGCCTGTGAAGTCTTTGATCTCTCCAGCGAGTGCCTTCTTGTACATTCCTTTAACATCCCGTTTCATGCACTCCTCTACACTTGCCTTCACATAGACCTCAACGTATTCGCCAATCTCTTCACGTGTCTTCTGACGCCTCTCAACGTAGGGTGAGACAAATGTTGCCAATACGATTACATCGTTTCTTGTTAACAGCTTGGCTACGAACGTGACTCGTTCAATGTTTTTATCTCTGTCTTCTTTGCTGAATCCAAGGTCCCTTGTCAGGCCCTTTCTTACGATGTCTCCGTCTAGCCTCTCTACTTTCCTTTCCTTCTCCTTCAAGATGGCGGCCAGTTTGTCTGCTATTGTTGTTTTTCCGCTGCATGGCAGGCCTGTGAACCAGACTGTTACTCCCTTACTCATACCAACACTCTCTATACAGTATTCCAATAGAGGACACTGATATGCCTAAAAACTTTACCAAAACCGAATCACATCCCACAACACAATGAAGAATTGATAAATATGCCTTGTCTGGATGCGCCTAGGTCCCTCTCGTTCATGAATAGAAACTTGTACATAAGTAACTCGGGCTCCCAGTCTCGCTGCCTCCAATACAAAGGTGCCACATAGGCAAATACCATGAATATTCATTTTTTCCGCTATTTCGCATCTTATACATCTGAACCCACTTGAGGCATCTCTGCATGGAACCCTCAGATTGGTCAACCACGTTAAGATTCTCTCACTGAAGTGAGGGAAAGAGAGGCGTTCTCCTATAACTAGGTCTGCTTCACCGTCTATGATTGGCTGAGTTAATTTCGGTATTTCTGATGGATCATGCTGACCATCTGCGTCCAGTGTAACGATGATGTCACCAGACGCTTCTCTAATACCTCTCTGTATGCCCTTCATCACACCCATATTATAATCAAGTTCTATGACCCGCGCTCCCGCGTTCCGGGCATTTATCGTGGTATCATCGGTGCTGCCATCATTAACAACGATAACCTCATCCACAAAAGGAAGACACTGGCTTACAACAGATGCGATGGTCTTTTCCTCAAAATAAGCAGGGATTACAGCAGAGACCGATAAACGTGTCTCCGCCAACCTCGTTACACCTCTAGACGATACTGTATAAGCTGTTTTATACCGTCTCTTACCGTCCAGTCGTTCTTAAAGCCTAACTTGGATCTGATCTTTGTTAGATCATAGCTGAATTTTTTAGTCTCTCCCTGACGAGGTGGCATATTCACTGCTGTGGCTTCGCCGCCAGTGGCTTTCTTGTACTCTTCCATGGTCATCGCCGCAACCTCGTTTATGGTTAATGTCTCTCCACCAACATTGAATGCTGCTCCTCCGACTCCCGAAGTGGTCAATGATAACTTCATGGCTTTGCTTATATCCTGAACGTGAACGAAGTCGCGGCTGTACTCACCATCCCCATAGACAGTTATCTTTTCACCGTTCACAGCCTGATTCACGAACTTGGGAATAACAGTGTTCCAGCGAGTATACAGACCTACACCATAGATGTTTCCGAAACGCAGATTCACTGTCTCGATACCATAGTTGTCGTGATATGTGTTGATCACTTGTTCCCCGGAGACCTTTGTTACCCCGTACAGGTTGAGTGGACGCTGGGGGTGGTCTTCTGTTACAGGCATCTTTATCGGCACACCATAAGTGGCGGCGCTGCTACAGAAAACTACCCTGTTGATATCCAGTTTACGTGCAGCCTCCATCACCTGATAAGTGCCATAGATGTTTACGGAGACTGCTTCCTCCGGTTTCTCGTTGCATAATACGAGTCCTGGTAAGGCTGCAAGATGAGCGATAGCTTCACAGTCTCTCCATTTATCCATCAATAGTTCAATGTCTCTGATATCTCCGACTACTCTCTCCGCTCTCTTACCCACAGGGTGCTTGGCAAGATACTCGTAATCGCCAATCATCTGGTTGTCAACCGAGATGGCTTCATCGCCTTGTTCCAGCAGCTTCAGGATAAGTGTCGAGCCAATATAACCCGCTCCACCAGTTACTCCTACCTTCAATATTGTTCCCTCAAAAATATGTTAAATAAAGTAAATAAGGAAGAGGTTAAGCGGTCCACTTGATCTTTGGGTCGATGGCTTCGCGGACTGCCTCAATGCGATCCTTATACTCTATTAGTTTGGGGATCGTTATGCGGAGTTCTTCCTCCAACGTGTGCTCTGACTTGAACCCCATGTTGGGCAGATGCTTCATATCAGGCTTGTAGTAGTGCTCCTCTGCCTCCAGCCGTGGATTAGGAATATTCCAGATCTTGCCCTCAAGATCAAACTCCTGAGCAACCTTACCAACGCGCTCAGCCAACTCGTTGACGCTGTAAGTCTCCTCAAACTGGTTGAAGACCCTGTACTCTCTTTCCTTCGGTGGGTTCTCTATAGCAAGTGTGAAACACTGCATACTGTCGCGCAGAGCCAAGTAACCTCTTGTCTGTCCACCCTTTCCATATGGTGTTAACTCGTGGCCGATAACTGCCTGAGCACAGAACCTGTTAATCGCTGTACCGAACACCTCATCAAAGTCATATCTCGTGAGCAGATCATCGTTGACTATCTGGGGGGTGTTCAAGCCATGGACTACGCCCTGCATTACGTCTGTTGCCCTGATTCCCCATATCTTATTGGCGAACATCAGGTTCCAAGTATCATGAACCTTCGTAAGATGATACCAGCTTCCAGGCTGTCTTGGGAAAGGTAGCTTATCTTTCCTGCCCCTGTACTCGATCTCGAAGAAGCCTTCAGGAATGTCGACGTTGGGGGTTCCGTATTCTCCCATGGTTCCAAGTTTGAGTAGGTGACAGTCCGGTACGTTGTCCTTGATGGCAAATAGAATGTTGTTGTGCCCTATGATGTTGTTATGCTGAACGAAGTTGCAGTGATCTGCGTCAATCATGCTATATGGGGCGCTTGGGACCTGTCCAAGCTGGACGATGCAGTCTGGCTGTTCTTTCTTGACTGCAAGATCTACAAAGCTGGTTTCTGTAAGATCGCCTTTATAGAAGGTCAGGTCATTGCCTGATGCTTTCTTGTAGGCTTCGAGGCGTTTTTTCATGGGTTTGATGGGTGTGGCGCTCTGGCTACCTATCTCTGCGACCATCTTTCTCCTTAGCATGTTGTCTATGCCGCATACTTCGTGTCCTCTGTCTGCGAGGTACATGCTTAGGGTCCATCCGAGGTAGCCATCCATTCCCATTATCATTACTTTCATCGATTTTCACCTATGTTACTACTATCGAGTATTTGTTACTACCTTTGGATGGTAAGTTTATCTCTTATAAATCCTGTTATCTAAACACAACCAACAACAAGGCGACAACCATGGAACCCCAGATAAACCAAGTAAAATTCCAACTCACCAACATGGGACTCAACGAATACCAAGCATCAGCTCTTGCTCACCTAATGTTTCTTGGCGAGACAAAGGCAACAATCATCAGTAAATCCAGCGGGGTCCCAAACGCCAGGATATACGGAGTACTCGATGAACTTAGCCAGAAAGGCTTGATTATCATCAGACCGGGAAGACCAGCACTGTACGCTCCGTTAACACCACAGGAGATCGCTGACGCCCTCGTGACAGCTGGCAGAGAAGAACTAAGAAAAGAACTGAGCGTTATCGAGTCTTACCGAGGCGACTTTGAGCAACAGTCGGATAAAATCTACATGAAAGCTGGGACAGCGGAGCAGAGAACCAGCCTTATTCGAATAATAAGCGTTGGAGATGTATCCATCGAGGAAACGAAGAAACTGTACAGACAGGCTAAGAAGACGTTATTGATCTCCACTAGGGCTATGGAATACTTTGATCATGTGAAAGACGAGTTGCTGGAAGCAGTGGAGAAAGGCGTGGACATCAAGATACTGATGCGAAAGCCTGGCTCTTTGAGTCCTGAAGATGCTACAAAGCAGAAGGAGAATCTTGAGGCATTAAAGAAGCTGGTGGGTGACAATGTTCAGATACGGTTCAGCGAGACAGTAGAGATACGTGGATGTATAATAGACCCTGATATGCGAGGTAAAGCGCTGTTTCTCGTCGAGGAGGAAGGTGTGCCATTGTTTCTTAGGGAGGCCGCGTTAACTGTGCACTCTGGTGTGGCTAAAGCGTTGGGGAGTATGTTTGACCTAAAGTGGCGATTTGACTCAGAGTAGCCTCAATCCCTTTAAACCAGTTTTAAGATCAGAACTCTGAAAGAGTATGCCCAGATGCAGTAAATGTGGTGAACAGAATAATCCAAACGATGTCTACTGCTGGAAGTGCGGTGCAAGGCTACCACCAGAGTTTCGAGTGGAAGGAGTAGAAGCACTACTGAGTGACTTTCGCCTCCAGAGCCTTTGGGCGTTACGATTATTCGCTTATCTGATTGACCTGACCTTTGTGGGTATTCTTGGGTTCTTGTTATCCGTGTTTGCGTTCATCCCGTTGATGATTGGTTCTCTTTTCGGCGGGAACTGGGCTTGGCGTGGTATATGGGCCGTGCCTCTTTATCTTGGGATCGCTCAGGTTGTCTACTCTATTATACTTGAGTTGACATATGGAGCAACCTTTGGTAAACAAATACTAGGTTTGACAGTCCAATCATCGAAGGGCGGAAGGCCGAGCCCTCAAGGCGTGATAATAAGAAACCTATCCAAGGCTCACTGGGTATTACTTTTAATTGATTTCGCCGCTGGGGTGCTGCCCTCTCATGTTCCGAGAGACAAGTACTTGGATAAAGTAAGTGGAACCTACGTCACGCATAGTGGAAGAGGAATCCAGATTCCATTCCTCGCACGACCAAGAGCCGTGTCAAACTCACGTGAAATAATGCCTATCGAAACCATGCCCGAGTTCGACCCCTTCTCCATTCTAAACCTAGGTGTATTCCTCGTAGTATCCACGACGATACTGGTTAACACCCCCGAGACAGTTGGAGCTTTTCTCTCGTGGATGATCAATCTGACGGAAGGCACTTTGGCGGCTCCCCCTGATGTATTGCTTATGTCTGGTTACTGGTTTTTCATCGCCATGGGTATATGGGGTATAGCTTCAGGTGGATTACGATATATTTTACGTGTTTTTCCCCTGAAGATAGTTCAAGACATTTTTAATGGTGTATTTTCACTTGTCCTAGCCTTTTTCATCCGATACTATCTTGCTGGTGTGTTCAATTTCACATATTTCGCTGGATCGGTAATAGTCTTCTTCGCTGCTCAGATAATATTCGCCTATTATTATCACCGTTACTCGGATTAACAATTTAACAAGGAAGATCATATTAATGAATCATATGAGAGCCCTCGTTACAGGTGGAGCAGGTTTCATAGGAAGCCACATCGTAGACCACTTGATTCAAAGCGGAAAACCCGTTAGAGTCATTGATAACCTAGCGTCAGGCAATTTGAACAATCTGAAACAATGGAGGGGGAACAGTCTTTTTGAGTTCATGGAGGCTGACCTACTTGACAAGGAGAAGGTGGCTGAGGCAGTTAATGGATGTGATGAGGTCTACCATCTTGCGGCCAATCCAGAGGTAAACACAAAGAACGCATCGCCAGAGGATCATTTCAGACAGAACATAGAGGCAACATATAACCTCCTAGAAGCTATGAGGCAGAGCCAGCAACAGAAATTCATAGCATTCACATCAACGAGCACCATCTATGGAGAGACTGATCAGATACCTACGCTAGAAAACTATGGACCACTCAAGCCAATCTCACTATACGGTGCTTCAAAGCTTGCATGCGAGGGACTTCTCTCAGCCTACGCCTCCATGTATGGGTTCAGAGCCGTGATTTTCCGTTTGGCTAACGTGGTGGGTTCGAGAAGTAATCATGGTGTAATCTATGATTTCATCAATAAACTCAGGGTTAATCCTTCTGTGTTAGAGGTGCTTGGCGATGGAAGCCAATCAAAGTCCTATCTGTATGTTGATGACTGTGTCTCGGGGATCATGAGCGGCATTAAGAAAGGTGGAGCTGTTGATATTTTCAACATCGGCTCAATGGATAGAACGAATGTCCTTGCTATCGCTCAGATCGTGAAAGAAGCTATGAGACTATCAGGGGCTGAGATAAGACTTACCGGCGGTGTTGATGGTGGACGAGGCTGGAAAGGCGATGTTAAGATAATGCAGCTTGATATGAATAAGCTGAAGCAGACAGGGTGGGCCCCTGTTTATGGAAGCGCAGATGCGGTCCGATTAACTGCGAGAGCAATAATCGATGAGACCAGCTAACCTCATGTCAAATAAGATGGTTAATGCATTATTTATTCTATAAACACCGAAAATTATTATTACAATTCCATACTATAACAAGGGAGGATTAGGGGATTGGCAATTTATGATATCAATCTTAAATAAATCTAGGTTTACAGCTTTTTTTAATGCCCTCAAGGAATACGGGACAATCGTCGCTCCCGTAAAAACCTCAGAGGACATATACGCTTTCAAACCCATTAATGACCCCAGCGAAGCATCCCTGCTCTACTCAAGGACAATGATTCCCCCCAAAAAATACTTCATCAAACCCGATGAAGCGATTTTCACATTCAAAAAAGATCCCGGATACTTCACGGAGCCACCTGGGCTCTATGAGAAATATGTCCTACTGGGTGTTCATGCCTGTGATATTAACGCCATGAATCTTCTCGGGAAGGTCTTTTTGGAGGAATTGCCTGACAAGTATTATCATGAGCGGCGTAAGAACTCTGTTATCGTTGGGATAAGCTGTACTCCAGATGAATACTGTTTCTGCAAGTCAACTGGTACTAGCACTGCTGAGGAAGGATTCGACATTTTTCTTTATGATATAGGGGAAAAATATCTAGTAACCACTGGAAGTCTGAAGGGGTACTCCATCGTTGAGGGCAACCAGGATATCTTCGACTCCGCAGAGGATGAGGATATCCAGAGATACAAAGAGGCAGAGACTACTCGGCTCAACAGCTTCACCAAAGAACTGGAAATGAATGGATTACAGGAGATGCTAGACCTCTCCTACGAGTCACCCATATGGAAAGAGTATGGAGATAAGTGTCTTAGCTGTGGTTCCTGCAACATGGTCTGCCCCCGATGCAGATGCTACGATGTACAGGACTTCATGAACCTTGATATGAACACGGGTGAACGAAGGAGAAAATGGTACTCATGCATGCTCAAAGACCACGGGCTCGTTGCAGGAGGACACAACTTCAGGCCCACCTCTGCTGAGAGAATACGAAACAGGTTCAACTGCAAGGGCAGTCTGCGTGAAGATATGCCAAACTGCGTTGGCTGTGGAAGATGCTCTCGGTTCTGTCCAGCTGAAATCGACTTTGTTGAAGTGATGAATAAGGTGAGAGGTGAACTAAATGAGTGAAAACGTTCTGAAACCAGTGAAGGCTAGAATCACTGAAATCCGCGATATGACCAAGATCGAGAAACTGATAAAGATAAAGTTCCTCGACCCGGAATTCAGCAATAACTTCAGATACACTCCCGGACAGTTCGTAAAACTGGGCGTGATGGGAGTCGGGGAAGCCCCCATATCGATCTGTACAGCCCAGAACAATGAAGCTGGACTTGAACTCTGCATAAGAAACGCTGGAAGAGTCACTAACGCCATTCATCATCAGAAAGTAGGAGACATCATCTGGGTAAGAGGACCATATGGAAACGGTTTCCCCATGGAGGATTTCGCTGGACGTGATCTGCTTCTGGTAGCTGGAGGACTGGGT
Organism: uncultured Candidatus Bathyarchaeia archaeon; assembly: GCA_964441725.1. Taxonomy (GTDB): domain Archaea; phylum Thermoproteota; class Bathyarchaeia; order TCS64; family TCS64; genus RBG-16-57-9. The sequence continues at coordinate 11,209 of CAYTVK010000007.1, forward strand.
ATCGCTCCCATTCGTGGTGTTCTCCAGTACGCGATTCAAAACCGTGAAAAATACGGCGACATCGCCGTCCTCTACGGCATCAGGTCCTACGACTGGATGCTGTTCAAAGACGATGTGCTTCATTACTTCAGGGACGGCGAGATTCATGGAGTCAACCTATACCTGAGCTACGAGGATCAGGAAGACCTAGTACTATCCGACTTGGAGAGTGAGAGAACAGACAGGGTAACAAAGGGATTAATCACAAAACTCTTCGCCATCATGAACAAGCCAACAGATAACACGGTGGCGATTCTCTGCGGTCCACCCGTCATGTACAAGTTCACTGTGATGGAGCTTGAGAAACTCGGGTTCACACCTGATCGGGTATACATGACACTTGAGCGCCGTATGAGATGCGGAGTGGGTCAGTGTGGTCACTGCATCATCGGCACAGGCAAATCAATCAAATACGTGTGCAAGGACGGACCAGTGTTTACGCTCTGGGACGCCAAGAACACCAAGGGGATGATCTAAAATGTCAGATAGGGTAAGAAAGCCGAGACTAGGAATATTCAGCCTAACTGGATGCGCCGGAGATCAGTTGCAGATACTAAACATGGAGGACGAGCTACTGGACCTAGTAGCTCACTTCATCATAGTGGACTTCCAAGAAGGCAGCAGCTACAAGGAGCCGGGTCCACTGGATGTCGCCCTCGTCGAGGGATCGGTTTCAACAGAGACCGATCTGAAACATCTGAAAGCCATCAGGGAGCGATCAAAGGTGCTGATAGCCATAGGTAACTGCGCCATTGAGGGATGTATTCAGGCAATGAGAAACGGGTCAACGAGCCTCGCTGAGAGACTTAAAGATGTGTATGGGGTTGAGCCAGATTTCTATGATGCCTTGGAGTCCAAACCGTTAAGCGACTACGTTGATGTCGATTTGAAGATACCGGGTTGCCCCATTGAGAAGGATGAAACCCTCAGAGCCATCATAGCGCTACTTAGCGGAAACCTACCAGAACCATATAACCATCCAGTATGCGTCGAGTGTAAAATCAACGAATACCTGTGCCTAATAACAGAGAAAAACAAGCCCTGTCTAGGACCACTAGTGAGGGCTGGCTGTAACGCCAGATGCCCAGGGCTGGGTCTCGACTGCATTGGTTGCAGGGGTCCCGTGGAGGGTACTGAAAACTTCGCTGCGGAGTACCAGATGTTGATCGATAAGGGATTCACGAAGGAGTACATTCTAAATCGGCTGCGTATTTTCAGCGGGAAGCTTCCCGACGAGTATCTTGGAGGTGATGCACAGTGACTAAGACAATACATGTTGAGGAATTAACCCGAGTCGAGGGACACGGTGGAATAGAGGTAGTTCTAGATGGCAAGACCGTAAAGGATGTGAAGTTCAACGTCTTTGAGGGTCCAAGATTCTTTGAACACCTAATCAAGACAATGAACTACGAGAAAATACCCGACACAACCAGAAGAATCTGCGCCATATGCACAGCCTCTCACAGCCTCGCATCCATAGGAGCCATCGAGAACGCCTTCAACGTGAAGCCGACGCCTCAGACACAAAAATTGAGGGACTTATTGATACACGGAGAAGCCATCGAGAGTCATGCCCTGCACGTCTACATGTTGGCTTTACCCGACTTCCTCGGGTTCCCTGACGCCATCAGCATGGCTTCAGAGCACTTAGACGCAGTCAAGTCGGCTCTCAACCTCAAGAAAGCTGGAAACCTTGTTCACAACATCCTGAGCGGTAGAGAGGTACATGGTATGAATGAACGGGTAGGAGGCTTCAGCAAGGTACCTTCTGAGGAGCGGCTTCTCGAAATAAGAGAAGCTATGATGGAGGTTTTACCAGTCGCTGAGTTAGCCGTTACGCTTCTAGCGGGGGTAGAAACGCCCCAGTATTGTTTATCTGAGAACGTATTGCAGGCAATTGACCCCGGTAGCAGATTTGGTTACTTGGGTGACCATATTCTCACCTCTGAAGGAGACCGTGTACCGGAGAAAGAGTATGAGAAGATGACCAACGAGAAGGTTGTCCAGCACTCATACGCTAAACATAGTACACTCAAAGGCAGATCGTTCATGGTGGGTGCACTGCCTCGTGTCTATCTATGCGGCAACAGACTGGAAAGTAAGGCGCTTGAACTGTACAAAGAGCACAAGGACCTTGTTGACCCACGTAACTCCATCAGCAACAACCTCTGCCAAGCCATCGAGCTAGTCCATGATGTAGAAAGATGCATTATGGATATCGATGAACTGCTAGGAAGCGGGGTGACCCAGGAGGACTTGGTGGAGTTTGATACATATGCGAGCAGGGGAATCAACGCCGTTGAGGCGCCGAGAGGATTACTCTACCATGACTACAGCTTCGACGACGAGGGCAGGATAACTAGGGCAAACATCATCACACCCACTGCCCAGAACGCCGCCAACATCGAGAAGGATATACGAGTCATAGCTGGTAATCTCGCGGATGAAGAGGAATCTGTCATCAAACAGGCGCTTGAGGTGACTGCGAGAGCCTATGACCCTTGTATATCGTGCTCTGTCCATCTAACAAGAGTCAAGTAAATTCCTTTTTATTTTATTCTTTTTTCAATTAAAGCAAATTAGTTTTCATTTGTCATCATGTATATTAGCGTTAATTTGAATTGCAGTTTGTATAAATTTGAAATGGTTTATTTCTCATTTCGATCATAATTAATAAGGCAAAATGTCTTTAGTGATCATCGTAGTAGAGGTTTGAGGTTTAGCTTGAATATGCGAGTCCATAGTCATAGCACAGACTTGAAATGTTTTAATGAAATGTCTTCGTCCTCACTTGTTTGCCTTGGACATTTTGTGAAACAGGTTGAAGACCTGACGCTAGTCGATCTGCGCATATTTGAGAGGCGATAATAAAATGGGTAATAACGCGCATCAAAAAGAACAAGATAAAATAGGATCAGTTCTCGTCATCGGGGGAGGAGTCGGTGGAATACAGTCCTCCCTCGATTTAGCTGAATCTGGCTTCAAAGTATACCTTGTGGAGAAATCCCCCACCATTGGGGGCGTGATGTCTCAGCTGGACAAAACCTTTCCAACAAACGACTGCTCTATGTGCATACTCTCGCCAAAGCTTGTGGAGTGTAGCAGACACCTGAACATAGACATATTGACTTGTTCCGAGGTAGAGAAAGTAACAGGTGAGGCGGGCAATTTCAAGGTCAAGGTCAAGCAGGCACCACGTTATGTCGATCTTGAGAAATGCAATGGATGTGGATTATGCTCTGAAGCCTGCACAGTTCGCCTACCAGACATGTTCAACAAGGGTCTCAGTGAGAGGAAAGCAATCTACATCGACTATCCACAGGCTGTTCCCCTTGTATATGCAATCGATAAACGAGGTATCCCACCATGCAGAGCTACTTGCCCTGCTGGTATGAACGTTCAGGGATACATCGCCCTCATACGGGAGGGAAAATACAAGGAAGCGGTGCAGCTCATGAGGCAGGATATGCCCTTTCCCGCTGTTTGCGGCAGGGTCTGTTTCCACCCATGTGAGGCAGAATGCGAGAGAGGCAAGGTTGATGACCCAATCGCCATAAGGGACCTGAAGCGGTTCGCATCAAAATATGAACTGGAAAACGGCGTAGACCTGCCTGAAGTATCTGAGAAACGGGATGAGAAGGTAGCCATCGTCGGTGCTGGACCAAGCGGATTAACCGCGGCATACGAGTTGGCACAGAAAGGCTTCAAGGTAACAGTCTACGAGTCACTGCCTAAACCCGGTGGCATGCTGAGGTATGCAATTCCTGCTTATCGTTTACCCAAGGATGTCTTGGAGAAGGAGATTCAATTCATAGAGGACCTTGGTGTCGAGATAAAGACAAACATGGCTCTCGGTAAAGACATCACACTGGAGGGCTTGAAGAAAGACTATAACTCGGTTTTGATAGCCATCGGTACACAGAAAAACCGCTCAATGGAGTTACCGGGTGAAGAAACCCCCGGAGTAATCCAGGCATTATCATTCCTAAACGATGTCAACAGTAAGAGAGAGGCAAGGCTCAGTGGAACAGTAGCGGTGGTCGGTGGAGGAAACGTAGCTATTGACGCTGCTCGCTGCGCCTGCAGGATGGGAGCCGAGAAGGTTAACTTACTTTACAGGCGGTCACGGGAGGAGATGCCCGCCTACCACTATGATGTTGTAAAAGCTGAGGAAGAGGGCGTGGATTTCCACCTACTGATAAACCCAGTTGGGTTCCACGCCAAGAACGGCAAGGTTTCATCGGTTGAATGTATCAAGATGGAGCTGGGTGAGCCAGATGCGTCCGGTAGGAGGAGACCTGTACCCATCAAGGGCTCCGAGTATCTGATGGATGTTGATACGGTTATATTAGCCATTGGTCAGATGCCTGAACGTGAGGATATTCCCTCGGATGTGTCTGTGACAAAAGGTGACCTGATCATTGCAGATGAGACGACCCTTGAGACAAACCAGAAAGGAGTCTTCGCCTCTGGAGACATAGTCATAGGTCCATCTACCGTTATTGACGCAATTGCGGCTGGGAAACGTGCAGCCGAATCCATTGAAAGATACCTGAATGGCGTAGACCTCAAGGAAGGCAGGGATAAGCTCAAGGTATTGGCGAAGGATATCCCCATCGACGATGTAGTACCTGAGCCAAGACAGCCACTGCCCGAGCACATGCCTGAATCATTATTAGATAACTTCGACGAGATAGAGCTAGGCTTCACACCCGAGATGGCGTCAATAGAAGCAAACAGATGCCTCTCCTGCGGAGGCTGCTCAGAGTGCCACGAGTGTGAGCATGTCTGTGACGCCCACGCCATAGACCATGAGATAACGGGTCAGACACTGGACCTAGATGTTGGAGCCATCATATTATCGCCGGGAGCTACAACTTTCGACCCCACAAACGCGACCAAGTACGGGTATGGTAGAAACCAGAACGTCGTAACCAGCATAGAGTTCGAGAGAATACTCAGCGCATCAGGTCCCTTCATGGGGCACGTGCAGAGACCATCAGATAGTAAACTGCCCAAGAAGATAGCCTTCATCCAGTGCGTGGGGTCAAGGGATATGACGTGTGATAACCAGTACTGTTCCTCGGTGTGCTGCATGTACGCCACAAAGGAGGCTGTTATCGCAAAGGAGCACTTCAACGACATAGAGCCCACCATATTCTACATGGACATGAGGTCCTACGGCAAGGATTTTGATCGATATATTGACAGAGCCCGCGACGAACACGGGGTAAGGTTTGTTAGATGCAGGGTCTCCCATACAGAGGAGGACCCAGAGACCAAGGATGTCAAGCTGGTCTACACCGAGGGCAACGAACTCAAGGAGGAGATGTTTGACCTCGTCGTGCTATCCGTTGGAGTAAAACCCTCTGATGAGGTGAGGCAACTCAGTGAGAGACTCGGAGTTAGACTCAACGAGTTCGGATTCTGCGAGACACCATCACTCCACCCACTGGAGACATCACGGAATGGAATCTTTGTAAGCGGCATGTTCTCATCGCCAAAAGACATCCCCGAGACAGTAACACAGGCAAGCGCAGCAGCCTGCAGCGCAGGGGAGTTACTAGCGCCAGCTCGTGGAACACTGGTTAAGACGAAGGAGTATCCCAAGGAGTTATTCGTAGATGGGCAACCTCCGCGGATCGGTGTTTTTGTGTGTCACTGTGGCACCAACATCGGAGGCGTCGTGAATGTTCCAAACGTGGTAGAGTACGCCATGACTCTTCCCAACGTAGTCTACGCTGACGATAACCTCTACACGTGCTCATCTGATACACAGGAAAAGATCAAGGAAGCCATCAAGGAGTACAAACTCAACAAGGTAGTGGTCGCATCATGCTCGCCAAGAACTCACGAACCATTGTTCCAGGAGACCATCAGGGAGGCCGGGCTCAACAGGTACCTGTTTGAGATGGCAAACATCAGAGACCAGTGCTCATGGGTGCATATGAAGGAGCCCATAGCAGCCACTGAGAAATCAATGGAACTACTCAAAATGGCTGTGGCTAAAGCCAGAGGACTTGAACCCCTCCAGAGAGTGAAGATCGGGGTCACTCCCAAGGCGTTGGTTATTGGAGGTGGGGCTTCTGGTATGAACGCGGCTCTCTCGCTGGCTGAGCAAGGTTATCATACATATCTTGTGGAGAAATCTGATTCACTTGGTGGTAAGCTGAAGAAGCTGTACTATTCATTCGAGTACGACGATCTGCAGGAATACCTTAGAAACCTGACTAAACAAGTTATGGAAAACGATAAGATATCAGTATTCCTTGACTCGACGATTCAGGATACAACTGGGTATGTAGGCAACTTTACCAGCACAATAGTCTCAAATCAAGACCCATCTATCATAGATGAGGTCGAGCACGGTGTCGTCATAGTTGCCACAGGCGCAGAGGAATACGAGCCAACAGAGTATCTCTTCAATGAAAATCCTAATGTGGTTACTCAGATTGAACTAGAAAAACAACTAGCGACAGGTAGCGGTGGAAAATATGGAACCGTCGTCATGATTCAGTGCGTTGGTTCAAGGAACGATGAACACCCATACTGTAGCAGAATATGCTGTGGCGAGGCGATAAAAAACGCCACCAAGATACGCGAGACCGATCCCGACTCCAACGTCTTCATACTATACAGGGACATCAGAACCTATGGGTTAATGGAGAAGAACTATGAAAAGGCGCAGGAAGCTGGGGTCGTCTTCATCCAGTATGATGAACATGATCAGCCAAAGGTCTGGACAGAGAACAAACAGGGAAAAGAGACATTAATCATCTCCGTGAATGACCCTGTTCTGGGCGAAAAAATAACCATAGAGGCAGATAGGCTTGTGCTCAGCGCAGGAATAACCCATGGAGAAACCAATGAGGAACTAGCCCAGATGCTCAAGATACCCATCAACCAAGACGGATTCTTCCTAGAAGCCCACGCAAAGCTAAGACCCGTAGACTTCGCAACAGAGGGAATATTCTTCTGCGGATTAGCCCATTCTCCGAAACTCATGGAGGAGAGCATATCACAGGCTAAGGCAGCCGTCTCTAGGGCATGCACAATCTTGTCAAAAGATGAGTTGGAGGCTACGGGTGTCACAGCTCGGGTTAAGACAAGCAGATGCACTGGTTGTGGTCTCTGTGTAATGGTGTGCCCATACAACGCTTTGGCTATTAACGAGGAAAAAGGCGTCATGGAAGTTAACGTAGCCACATGCAAGGGCTGCGGAGCCTGTGCAGCGACTTGCCGTAGCTCAGCTATAGACGTTATGGGATATTCGGATGGGCAGGTGTACGCTATCATCAACACTTTGGTGAGTGATTAAAATGACAGAGCAAAAAGAGATCAGGATAACCGAGGAAAACATCGCCTTCAGAAAACAGTTGACCCAGACACATGGAGCCGAACGTATAATGTACTGCTATCAATGCGGAATCTGCACAGCAGATTGCCCCGTAGCGAAACGCGTGAAAGAGTTCAGACCAAGAAGAATCGCGCGGCTAGCAGTGCTGGGACAGAAAGAGCAACTACTGGAGGAGGAAACAATCTGGCTCTGCGCCGGATGCTACACATGCTACGAGAGATGCCCAGAGAAGGTAAGGGTCTCCGAGATAGTTTCAGCCCTCAGAAACTTAGCTGTAAAGGAAGGCATCATTCACCCCACCTATAAATCGTTAATGAATAGCTTAGCCGAAAAAGGATACATTTACGAGATTGATGAATTCGAGAACGAGATGAGAGAAGATGAGGGATTGCCAGAGGCTCCCTCTCCAGCCATTGATGAGATCAATCTGATACTGAAGAAAACTGGTTTCATGGACCGCGTAGGAAGCGCTCATCGATGAGGTACGCTTTCTTCGTGGGATGCACCACACTGGCGAGACTCTGGGCATATGAAACCTCAACACGTAAAGTGGCGGAACAACTGGGCATTGAGCTAATGGATATGCCCGGTTCCGGTTGCTGTGGCACCACATACCTTGAAGCGTTGGATCATATAACGAGTCTAGCTATTGCTGCTAGAAACATTTGCATCGCGGAGGAGATGGAAGCAGATATTGTCACCATCTGTAATGGTTGCACCGAGGTTCTCACCAAGGCGAACCAGGAACTGAAATCAAACCCAGAACTCAGAGCGAAGGTTAATGAAATACTAGCCGAGACGGGGAAAGAGTACAGGGGTACCGTCGAGGTCAAGCACTTCGTAAGGATGCTCAAAGAAGACTATGGCTTAGATAGACTATCCGAGAAAATATCGAATCCATTAACCGGTTTCACGGTAGGAGCACACTACGGATGCCACATACTCAAACCATCTGATGTAATGGAGTTCGACGACCCAGAGGCACCAACCACCCTAGACGAGTTAATTGAGATCACAGGCGCAAAGAGCGTCAATTACCCGAATAAACTGGAATGCTGCACAGGCCCAATCATGGGAATACGTGAGGATATCACATGGAGCGTGGGGCTGGAAAAGGTCAACACCGTGAAAAAGTACGCTGACGCCATGATCACATGCTGCCCCTTCTGCTATCTCACATATGAACGATGTCAGTTAATGCAGGAGACACCGCCTGGTGTTCCAATTATTCACATCCCGCAGTTATTGGGGCTGTCTCTTGGGCTGAACTACGATGAACTTGGACTTGGTAAAAATGGAATTGACACAAGCGTAGTTCAACAATACCTTGGAAACCATCAAACCATTGGAGGTGAAGCCCAGTGACGAGCGAAAACGAGGTAGAAGTAATAGAAACACAAGAAGAAGATGTATGGGAGCCAAAGATCATCGCGTTCCTCTGCAACTGGTGTAGCTACGCTGGGGCAGACCTCGCCGGAATCAGCAGAATGCAGTACCCGCCTAACATCAGAGTAGTGAGGGTACCATGTTCATCACGCGTAAACCCATATTACATTATCAAGAGTCTGCAACGAGGCTGGGATGGGGTTCTAGTATCAGGTTGTCACCCTGGAGACTGTCACTATATCTCGGGCAATCTGGTAGCTAGAAGAAGATTTGCGGTCCTGAAAGACCTCCTCGAATACGTTGGGGTTGAGCCTGGTCGTGTTACCTTTTCATGGGTGTCCGCTGCTGAGGGTGAAAAATTCTCCAAGGTTGTCACAGAAGCCGTGGAGAAGGTTCGGGCGTTGGGTCCATCCAAGAGATTGGTGAAGGGGGAGGATTCTTGACCGAGAAAATAGATGATATCAGGAAAACCGCACGAGAGTTATTGAATAAGGGTGAGGTTGAGCTGATCATCGGTTATGAGAGAAGCTCTACACCACTAGGTTCTTCGCCTTGCTTCATAACTGACCCAGATGACGTGAACAGGCTCATATGGGACCCCTCCTGTGGCGTCAACCTCGCCAAATATCTCAAGGACGAGAAAGGTAAAATCGGCATCATAGCAAAAAGCTGCGACTCACGATCTATTACGCTGCTGATATCTGAGAATCAAATCGATAAGGAAAACATCACCGTGATCGGATTACCGTGTGAAGGCGTTATCGATAAGAGAAAAATCGAGAAAGCATTAGATGGTAAAGAGATCACTGAAGCTGAGATCGTTGGTGATGAGATTCATGTCAAGGGACGTGATTTCCGTAAAATTCTACCTTTGGATGATTATATCTCGGATTCTTGCAAATACTGCAAACACTCCAACCCAGTCAACTACGACATACTAATCGGGCAACCTATGCCTGAGAGACAGGTGGAAAACGATCCTGACCTCGAGAAACTAGACGCCATGACCCCTGAAGAACGATACAGGTTCTTCGTGAACGAACTGGGAGAATGCATTAGATGCTACAGCTGTAGAAACGTATGCCCATCATGCTACTGTAAAGAATGCTTCGTTGACGCCACCATGCCCCTGTGGTTCGGAAAGACCACTGACCTATCGGATACCATGATCTATCACATCATTCGCTCAATGCATATGGCCGGAAGATGCGTTGATTGCGGTACCTGCAGCAGGGCTTGTCCAATGGGCATCAATTTACGTTACCTTCTAGGTGTAGCTGAGAGGGTAATCAAGGATCGCTTCGACTATGAGGCTGGACTCGATACAGGACAGGAGCCGGTTATGGGAATATACGATAAGGAGGATTCAGATGAGTTCATCAAGTAAAACCAAGTCCATCACAACCCTCACAATGGACAAGGAACACACAGTTGATTTTCTGAATAAACTAATAAAGAGCTACAGAGTAGTCGCCCCGGTTAATAACGGGAAGACGATCCGCTTTCAAGAGATAAACAGCAGCGATGAGATCGAAACAAAGTACACCAACACCTTGTTCGCGTCTAAGGAGATACTGTTCCCACAGACCGAGGTCCTCTTTACTGTAAAGAAAAAAGATGACAAAACAGTGATCGAGGAACCTGTCCTCAACGAAAAAGATTGGGTCATCTTCGGTGTACGTCCATGCGATGCACAGGGATTGGAGAACTCCTTCAAGGTATTTGCTTCAGGTCTCCATAAGGATAGAGCCTACCTTGAGAAGAGGGAGAAAACTATTGTGATTGGATTGGCTTGCGATGAACCTATGAATACCTGTTTCTGTACATCAGTCGGGGGCAGTCCTTCCGGTCGAGAAGGTATGGATATGCTCTTCACCGATCTCGGTGATAAGTACCTTGTTGATGTTCTCACCCAGCGTGGAGCAGGTTTGATTGACCAAGCTGAAGGAGCAAAACAGCCATTAAAAGAAGACTTTGACAATGCTCAAAGTATCTGGGAATCAGCGAAAAAAAGCATCACAAAGATCAACGACCTAGAGAAACTTGAAGCAAAACTCGACGAGATGTTCGATGATCCCATCTGGGATGAGCTATCCCAGAAATGTATAGGCTGCGGAACATGTGCATTCATGTGCCCAACATGTCTATGCTTCGATATTCTCGACGAAGAAACCCCAGAAGGCGTAAAGAGAATACGCATCTGGGATACATGCCAGTTTCCACTCTTCACGTTACATGGCTCAGGGCATAACCCGAGACCAAGCAGCAAGGAGCGTGTCAGGCAACGAATAATGCACAAGTTCTGCTACTTCCCACACGAACACGGTCATACATCATGCGTTGGATGTGGCAGATGCATCAGAGAGTGCCCGGTCAATCATGATGTTAGAGAAGCTCTCATCAAGCTATTGGAGGCATAAAATGAAAACTATGTTAGACCCATATGTACCGAGTCTCGCGGTAATTAGTAAAATAACCACAGAAAATGACCTAAACGACCTAAAAACATTCAAATTGGTGATACAGGACACGGATGCAAGAGAAGCATACCAGTATACACCTGGACAGTTCGGTATGCTATCCTACTTCGGCAAGGGTGAATGCCCCATCGGCATCGCCTCATCACCTACTGACAAGGGCTTCCTAGAGTTTACAGTAAAAAAAGTGGGAGCAGTAACCAGTGCACTACATGACTGTAACGAAGGCGATGTAATCGGGGTACGAGGACCATACGGTAATGGCTGGCCCATTGGTTATCTTGAGGGTAAAAATGTGGTTATCATTGGTGGCGGGTTCGCGTTCACAACGCTTCGATCAATAATAAAATACATGCTGTACGGGGACAATCGTTCCCGCTTTGGAGACATCACTGTAATCTATGGTGCAAGAAACCCCGGTGAACTCAGTTATAAGAACGATCTCGAGGATTGGGATAAAAGAGATGATATCA
>CAYTVK010000008.1:0-18392 GCA_964441725.1 uncultured Candidatus Bathyarchaeia archaeon
CTCCCAGTCGTCGAGCCTCCACATCTCAACCAACTCTGGGAAGTAGTGAAGCGCATACGCGGTCTCACGTGGACCGCTGTGGACCTCAAAGTACCTCACCATTCTGTCGTGGATTTTCTTGGCTATCTCGGTGTTGTCTGGGCCGCTTGGTGTGGCAATCATAACCTTGTATTCTCTACGCGCTATCTGGACCGCCAGATTCATGGTAGCTGTGTTTCCGCCATGGTGATTGATCATTATGAAACGTTTGACACCGTGGTGGGCGAAGCTCTCAATGGTTTCCAGCAGTATGTTCAGCAGGGTCTCGGCTGAGAAGGTTACTGTGCCGGGGAACGCCATGTGGTGTGGGCTGTACCCTGCCCAGCATGGGTGAATGCAGACGCTGTTTGACCTGCTGGCTATCTCATGGATGAACTCATGCACCCCGAGACTGTCAGTGCCCAGAGGCAGATGAATACCATGCTGCTCTATGGCCCCTATCCCAATGATGACGACGGGGTTTGGCTCGTTATCAAGCCAGTCCGCGAAGGCTGGTCTTGTAAGTTCCTGAATCCAGAACTTGCTTAGTTTACCGTTTTCAGACATGATTGAACAATACCCTCAGGGGCTTTAACATTTTCAGGGGTAATTTTATAGAAGTGAATATTCTCATCTTATAGTCATGTTGGACTGGGTGCACAGGAACGGCAAGTTATTGCTCACTGTTCGACCCATACAGACGTTCGCTGCTAGCTTCGTGACTATCTCATTCGCAATCTATCTGGAGACTCTTGGCTTATCCATATCTCAGATTGGGTTGGTACTGACGGGGGGATTGATCACCTCTACGTTGTTTAACCTAGCAGCCGGGTTTCTTGAGATGCGGCTTGGGCGTAGAAGGTTGTTGATCTTCTTCGGTCTTCTCAGCGTGTTCTCGGGGCTGGTTTTCACTTTCTCCGAGAACACGGTGGTGCTCATCGTTGTGGCGATCATAGCCTCAGTGGGGTATGGGGGCGGATTCGGTGCAGCCCAGATGCTTGAGAGGGTAATAATGGCTCAGAGCTGCGAGGATGCTAGAAGAACCGAGTTATACGCCTTGAGAAGCACCGTAGGTTCATTGGCGACTGCGGCGGGCTCATTGTTCACAGGCGTAATAGTGTTGCTGGGGGCGTGGGGTTACAGTGAAGCATCAGCGTATCAGGTATTGTTCGGGGTCTTCACAGGACTCAACCTCTTCGTGGTGATATTATACATGATGCTCGACACTGAGGCAGAGATCAGAGTAGAGGAAGTGAAACAGGTTGTATTGAGCGCTGAGACCAAGCGATACGTAGTGCTTCTATCAATTTTATTCAGCATGGATGCTCTTGGAGGCGCCTTCGTTACCCAGAGCCTCGTGGCTTACTGGCTCTTCCAGCGCTTTGGGCTCGCCATGGATAAGATAGGCATGGTATTCTCAGCCAGCAGCCTCCTAGCGGCGATATCTTACATGGCTGCTGCAAAAATCAGCAACCGGATAGGGTTAATCAACACTATGGTGTACAGCCACCTGCCATCGAACATAATGATGGCCATCATACCATACGTACAGACCTTGGAGGCAAGCATGTTCCTGTACCTAGGCAGAAGCCTCCTGAGCCAGATGGATGTACCCACAAGGGACAGCTACACCATGGCCATTGTAAGACCCGAGGAGAGGGCCCGTTTCCAGAGTCTGCTGAATATACCGAGGAGCTTCACTTTGGCCATCGGTCCAAGCATAGCTGGGTGGCTGATGCAGTTCATAGGGATAGGTACACCGTTCCTCGTCGCCGGGGTAATCAAGGGAGTCTATGATGTCTTGCTGTGGCTTACCTTCAAGGACATAAAGCCCCCTGAAGAGGAATAAGCTGAATTTGTCGAAACCGATATTCTAATATCCGAACTACTCTAAATTATGAGAGGCATATTGAATACACTGTCGGAATATTTGGACAGAGAAAACCTTGAGAAACTCAAGGCAATCAACAACAAACACGTCGAGGAAGAAGTTGAAAAATACATAAAACTCTGCAAACCAGCCAAAGTAACCGTTGTAACCGATAAGCAGGAAGACATCGACTACATCCGACAGCTGGCCATTGAAAACCAGGAAGAGCACAGGCTCGCCATAAGGGGGCACACGGTTCACTGGGATAGCTACAGGGATCAGGGCCGGGACAAAGAGAACACCAAGGTGCTGATGACCCCTGAGATGCGTATGAGTAAAGAGATTAACACCATAAACAGGGAGGAAGGCCTGTCTGAGGTCTTGGGGCTGCTCGATGGGATAATGGAGGGAAAGGAGTGTATAGTGAGATTCTTCACACTGGGGCCTCTGAACAGCGACTTTACGTTATGCGCTCTGCAGCTCACCGACAGCGCATATGTTGCTCATAGCGAGGATATTCTCTACAGGAAGGGTTATGAGCAGTTCAGGAAGCTGGGGGGAGGCAGCGATTTTTTTACCTTCATCCACAGCGCAGGTAAACTGGATGACCGAAAAACCACCTTGGAGATAGATAAGCGCAGAATCTACATCGATCTACTGGGAGACACGGTCTACACAGTCAACAACCAGTACGCTGGAAACAGCCTAGGTTTAAAGAAACTAGCTCTAAGGCTCGCCATCTATAAGGCCAACAATGAGGACTGGCTCTCGGAGCACATGCTCATCATGGGTGTTCACCCGGAGGGAAAGAATAGGGTAACCTACTTCACAGGGGCGTACCCAAGTGCCTGCGGTAAGACCAGCACGGCGATGATTCCCGGACAGAGTATCGTAGGCGACGACATAGCCTATCTGAAAATAGATGAGAGTGGAGACTGCAGGGCTGTAAACATTGAGCAAGGCATCTTTGGTATCATCACTGATGTGAACCCTGTTGATGACCCTGTGATCTATGAGGCGTTGACCACGCCGAGGGAGCTGATCTTCAGTAATGTGTTGGTAGTGGATGGAAGGCCCTACTGGCAGGGTATGGGGTTGAAAGAAGACGAGTATCCCCCGGAAGGTTTGAATCACTATGGTGAGTGGCGTAAGGGAATCGAGGACAGCAAAGGAAACACCGTGGAAGTAGCCCATAAGAATGCTAGATACACTATCAGGCTAAACGAGTTAGCCAACGTAGACCCCCATTATAATGATCCAGAGGGTGTAATCATAGAGGGCGTCCTGTATGGTGGAAGAGACAGCGATACCAACGTGCCTATCAGCCAAGCACTAGACTGGACCCACGGCGTCTACATGGGGGCAACCATCGAATCCGAGACCACCGCTGCAACCATAGGCAAGGCGGGTGTAAGGAGCAGTAGCCCAATGGCGATAATGGACTTTATGGTCGTACCCTTCGGAAAATACCTGAGCAACCACATCGGCTTCGGTTCAAGGCTTAAGCACGTACCGGAGGTCTTCAGCACGAACTATTTCCTCAAACATGATGGAAGGTACACCAACGAGAAGGTGGATAAGAAGGTCTGGCTCCTCTGGGCTGAGGGCAGGATTCACGGCGAATATGAGGCCATTGAGACGCCGATTGGTTTCATTCCATACTATGAGGATTTGAATGCTTTATTCAAGCAGATATTCAAACGAGAATATACAGAACAAGAGTATGTCCAGCAGTTCAGTGTACGTGTTACTAAATATCTTGAGAAACTGGACAGGATGGAGAAACTATACAGAGACGAGGAAGGGATACCGGAAATCTTCTGGGACGTCCACCAGAGAATCAAGGCAGGCTTGGAAAAGCTCCTGAAAGAGGGAGAGGTTCTCCCACCAAGCCACTTCAAGTGACTACTGGGGTGGAATCCACCACTCTGAACCGGGGCGGTCAACCCACTCAGGCCAACGCAGCTCCACGGGGGGCTTCAAACCCGCGGGTAGTAACGGAGGTTCATCATGCTGTTCCTTACGCATATGAAACTCGGCCCATGCATCAGCGAGTAGTTTCGGGTTTTCAATGATGCTTATGGCGCTCAAGACAAGTACCTGTGCTGCACACATCCCAATCCTGTGAGTGACACCGCTACTGCATAGGGCGCTGCTTGCCCAGCGTGGATAGCTGACTCCGGGAATGGGCTGCATGGCTTTGCTGACGTAGAGTCTCGCCGTTGGGCAGTGCCATGTGAACTCATTCACGTCGTCAGCTGGATGGAAGTCTCCATAAGCTTTCTCTGGGGGAACAATCTCTGTGTAGAGAGGTTCATCGAGTGGCTCCAGCCCCATGTTTCTCTGAACTTCGCGGGCGAACTCCTTATCATTCTCTGTGTAGGCGGGTGCACCTATCTCCATGAGGTTCTTCCAGACCACATCCTTCATGACGGTGTTGGGTAACCCGGTTCTTACGGCGGCTATTACCCGCGACTCCACTATACAGTTGGCTACGATGGAAGCGCCTACAGCGCACCTGTCTATCACCTTCTCCACAGCATCCTGATCAGCGATGTTGCTGTTTCTCCAAGCGTAGACCAATTGGCTGAGCACTGGGTTGGCGACGGTGCATTGGCCGCCTGTCATCATGAACTCGTTGATGCTGCCGCCACGCCTCATCAACGCAGGCATGTGCTCCTTCATCATGTTCACGTTATTATACATCAGTACCGCTGCGTCAAGGGCGCCGGGGTAGGTGACGGCTCCGCTCTGGCCTTCGGCGGCTGCGGAGACCTTGAAGCTGTATACCTTGGATTTGTATGTGCGTGGCCAGACTTCACCCAGCACGGTGGTTGGGCCACCGGGGTGCCAAGCCAGCAGACAATCCATGCCGTCAAACCAGCCATCACGGGCCATGTATGGTTTACCTACACATAGTTTCTCGGCGGGAGTACCCAGAAGCCTGATCTGAGCCTTCAAATCATACTCCTCGATGATATGCTTCAACGAGGCTGCGGCAAAGCACCCGGCCACTCCAAGCATGTTATGCGCGTCTGTGAATCCCGGACCGTAGGGAACATCTGGCTCCTCATAGGGTACGGGTTTCTGGCTGTGACCCGGTGTTGCGTCGTACTCGGCGAAAAACCCGATGACTGGGCCCTCATCTCCCCATGTGCTGTTGAAGGCAGTTGGCATATCCGCTACCCCCATCTCCAAGTTGAAGCCTTGATGCTTCATGTAGTCAGCGAGTTTTTCGCTGGACTTGTACTCCCGTAGACCCGGCTCAGCCCACTTGAAGAGCAGGTCGCTCATGTCAAACATCTCATGGCTGTTATCACTGAGCCAGCCTATGGCAGATTTCCTTGAACTCATACTCTGAAACAGACGCTCTGGGGATAAAAGTCTTCAAACTCGGATGCGAGTCATATATGAAAGGCTTTGAAGATCAATGGACAAACAGTGGGAAAAGGGGAGACGAAGAACATCTGGGCGGAGGCTGCCAGCTACCCTGATGGCTCACCCATAGGAGTTTGGATAAGGGCAGTGAGAGGCGCAGGGGAGGGACCGACGCTGACGCTTCTCGGTGCTCAGCATGGCGACGAGTATAGCGGGATAGAGATAATCAACAGGATAATTGACAGGGTGGACTCGAAGAGTCTATCTGGCAATATACTGGCTTGTCCAGTGACTAATCCGCTTGCCTTTAACACAGGGAGCCGCATAACCCCACCCAGCATAGGTTACGAGAACCTCAACATGAACAGGGTCTGGCCCGGAAACCCCAAAGGGCTTCTTACGGAACGTATCGTGGCGAGTCTCTGGGAGGAACTTGTGAAGGACTGTGACACTGTGCTGGATATGCATGAGGGGGGAAAAGCCTTCATGGCTAGATACATTCACGCAAGGGGTACTGAGGAGACGGAGAGGATTGTCGGTGAGAAGAACAAGCAGTTGTACAGATGGTTTGGGCAGGGTGTGCCTGTTCTCGGCGGTGTACGTACCCAGAGCTACATGATGGGCAGTCTCAGCATACAGGCTGGTATCAGGGATATTCCATGTATCGGCGTCGAGGTGGGTGGTGGTGGAAGGCTATGGGAGGACCTTGTAGCTGTTGGTGTTCAGGGCGTGTGGAACATCATGATCGGTCTCGGGATGATACAGGATGAGCCCGCTGGGCAGGGAGAGAAACAGTATGTAGCCTCTGAGAGCAGCTGGCCCAAGACCAGCAGGGGAGGATTATTCACAAACACGTGCGCTTTG
This sequence comes from uncultured Candidatus Bathyarchaeia archaeon, assembly GCA_964441725.1. GTDB lineage: Archaea > Thermoproteota > Bathyarchaeia > TCS64 > TCS64 > RBG-16-57-9. Next base: position 6,131 of record CAYTVK010000008.1, read on the forward strand.
AACGCCGTGGTTGAGAGAGATGAGAAAGTCGGTGAACTGCGTAACACTGTGGGTGAAATCGTGGAAGAGGTTTACGCTTCATACAGGAGCGTGATTTTTGATACCCGGTATCAGCCCACGGTGTATCCCGGTGACTGGACTGTTCATTGCGGGAAGATTATTTGATCTTCCATGTGGTACCATCACTTGTATCCTGAATCTCTACGCCGATCTCCTTCAAACCATCCCTGATCTCATCGGATAGGGCATAGTTTTTCGCCTTACGCTGATTCAGTCGCAGATCAGTGATGAACTTGAGCAGCTTCACGGATAGATCATCGGCTCCTTTGCTGCGTTTCTCGAACAAGCCAAGCGCAAATAATAGCTCACTGTAGGTCTCTGCTGCCTCGGTTAACACTCCCTTGTTAGGCGTTTCCAGAAGGTACTCGTTGATGGCTCCAGTTATGGCGTGGAGGTGACCAAGCGCCACGGGTGTGTTGAAGTCATCATCCATAGCCGCGATGAAGCTGTCTTTCTCTGATCTAACTGTTTTCAACAAGGCATCCTCCTTTTCAGTGTAGTCCAAGTTGGTGTCAGGTCCCTTCATCCCGTTATCAATTAGGTCCAGGGTGTTTTCCAGTCGCTTCACAGTGTTCTCGGCTGATTCCATCGCGCTCCATGTGAAATTCAAGGGTCGCCTGTAGTGGGTGCTGATGTAGAAGTACCTGAAGGCATCAGGGCTATGCTTCGCGAGCACATCATCGAAGCTAACGTAGTTACCGAGGCTCTTACTCATCTTGCCTCCATCGATCATGAGGTGCCTCATGTGAACCCAGTAATTGACGAAGGTTTTGCCTGTTAACGCCTCACTCTGGGCCACCTCGTTCTCATGATGGGGGAAAGCCAAGTCCTCTCCGCCGGCGTGGATGTCGATGGTGTCTCCTAGGAGTGTCTTACTCATTACGCTGCACTCGATGTGCCATCCGGGTCTTCCCGGTCCCCACGGTGAGTCGAAGTATATGCCTCGTTCAAGCTCCTCTGGGGTGGCTTTCTTCCATAGGGCAAAGTCTTGGGCGTCTTCTTTATCGTATTCGTCTGATGCGACGCGTTCAGTTTGTTCAACTTTTTCAAGGTTCATGCCGCTGAGTTTTCCGTAGCCCTCGAATTTACTGATGTTGAAGTAGACTCCGTCTTCGGCATCGTAGGCGTATCCGAGTTCCTCAAGCCCTTTGATGAAGTCTATCATCTGGGGTACAAAGACCGTGGCTCGTGGGTGAACGGTGGCTCGTTTGATGTTTAATAGGTCCAGTCCTCTGAGGAATACCTGAGTGTAGTGCCCGGTGAACTCCTTTAGGCTCTGTCCTGCTTTACCGCTGTCCCTGATAGTCTTGTCGTCTATGTCTGTGATGTTCATGACGTATTTGACGTAGTAGCCGCGATACTCCAGCCAGCGACGGATGAGATCTCCGCTTGTGAAGCTACGGAGGTTGCCTATGTGGGGGTCTCCGTATACTGTTGGTCCACAGACATACATGGTTACGTTTGGTGGGTTTATTGGCTCGAATAGGCGTTTCCGCCGGGTCATGGTGTCGTATATCTGGATGGGTGGGGTTGTCATGGTTTCACTTCCATAGAATCGACTAGACGGGTGAAGTTATCTTCGGTTAAGAGTTTTGACACAATAGTCTCAATCTTCCCTTCTAGTAGAAAATGGATGGGATTTATGTAATATAAATGATGTGTGGATTTGTTCTGTTGCTTGGGCTGGTGTGGGTGGGTCGCAACACTGTTTTTGGGTAATAGGTATTACCAGAAAAATATGGGCGAAGAAGCATAGCCCGAAAAATCATAGAGGGAATAGATAATAACCTGCAATCAGAGTTTCAGAACATCGTTGTTTATGATTTCAGGGAGAAAGAAGCAACCCATAGATTCTGGGCTAATCTGAAGGAGATAATCGGATTAAAAGGAGGAGAAATGCTGCAATACAGTGTGTACTATGGTCCGATTCAAGGTGCTCTAGCTGTATGTGAACTCGTCGAGTATTATGGCGGCGATGTTTCGATGTTTATTGTGCTGAAAGAATTTCGTGCATAGGTATACTCGAAATTTTTGTACCCATCCCGCACACTAGAAAAAAAGGGGTAAAATAACAATAAAGAGGGGGAGGAGGGGTCAACCCATCCCAGCCGAAATACGACGCCCAACCGTAAAAACAGCCCTAAACGGGCTTATTTAGACATCTGAATAGTGACAAAAAGCGTATTGGTTACCGGTAAAACAGTGCACAAACACGGACTGGTAAGGCGTTTTTCCTCGGCCCTGACAGGATGCATACCGGGAACAATAGATAACCATAAGCTCCTTATGGTAGTTGCTGAAGCCTCTCCCCCACCTCAGCTAGCTTCTGCCTGAGCCTCTCCCTGCTAGCCTCAGTAGTGATCTCGGCACGCGTTCGCTCATTCACGTTCCGGGTCACATCCAGTTTTCTCCTGAGACCCTTGAGGAAGAGGGAGACCTCCTCAACTGTAACAAGGTTAAGGTAGATCTCCTCCATAAGGCTCAGATTCTTCTCAGCGGACTCAAGGTCTCCCCCTTTGAGAAGATCAAGCGTCTGTCGCCTAAGCTCACCGGGGACATCGGCTAAACCCATGATGTAATCTGTTGATGAGACTCCCAACTCCTCTGGAGACGGATAATCGCTACCAGCATTCAACCCATAGAGTATCGCTGCCTCACTGTACTCCTGTCTCGCAGCCGAGACCGCGTCATAGAACCCTATCTCAGGCTCAGCCTCAGCGTATTCAGCGATTTCAGAGAGTAATTGCTTTGCCTCACCAATGTTTGCCTCAGCTTTCTCAACTGCTCCGCTGTGAAGCAGCAGTATCCCCTGTTTGCTCAATGTACGTGCCCTGCGTGCCCGGCTCAACACCTCATCACGCGCCTTCTCCCGCGATAATAAGTCCTCTGAGGCTTGTTTTATGATCTCATCCAGCATGGATCAATACAGGGCTTAGGGGAATTTAATCACTGGGGCAGTGTGTACCCGTTTTTCCACACAATAACCTTTTATCAGATAACTGCATTTGATGTCTCCTCGGAACTTCGATAGGTGAATGATATGATACTGGACAACAACAATGCAGCAATTCTATGCAGCTCCAGTAGTATATCTCAGTCCCAGAGACTGTAACTCGCCTGTCAAGCCTAGAATACCCCACGGGGGACATTTTCTTGATAGTAGCGTTTGATTTAGAAGGAACACTGGTTGATGCTGAGCTCTTTCCCGCCCTCGGAGAATACGCGGGAAACAAGCCAATCCTAGATGATATTACGGATAAGGCAATGAGGGGAGAGCTCGACTATAGAACATCCCTTGAACAGCGGATCGAACAGATCCGTGGAATGAACATAAAGACAGTTAGAGAGGTAGCCGAGAGCCTCTCCCTGTCTAAGGGAGCCGAGGAAACAGTCTCAACCATCAAACGCATCAGTGGGACACCCATCATAGTCACAGGTGGATTCGATGTACTGGCAGAGCGCGTCGCGTACTTGCTTGGAATAGAGTACTTCTGCTGTAACAGGTTCAAGACAGAGAACGGACGAATAACAGGCGTCCTAGAGCCAGTGATAACCGGCATGGGAAAAGCAGAGAAACTACTGGGACTCGCTAGCTGGCTTGGCGTCAACCCGCGTCACTGTATCGCAGTAGGTGACGGAGCAAATGACATAGAGATGATGAAGGCAACTGGGCTAAGCATAGCCTACAATGGAAGAGAAAAGGTACGGGAAACAGCAACGGTCTCTGTGAATGGAAAAGACCTGAGACTGATACTGCCATACATCGAGGAGTTTGCGGCTAAAGCCAGCCGTGTGAGTGAGCTGGTGATCAACCAGATTGGATAGATTTGAGTATCTCAGTGAAAGTGATGTTTCCGCCGCTGAGCACAAGAGCCACCTTCTTTCCCTTCAAATGGTCCCTCAACTTAACCGCTGCTGCAAGACTCGCTGCACCTGCCCCCTCAGCCACAGTGTGGCAGTGTTCAAGGTATAGCTTGATGGCGTGACGCATTTCATCCTCAGAGACCAGCACGAAGCCATCCACGTGACTCCTCAGAATGCCTAATGGTAACTCGAAGGCGTTTCTGGTTGCTAATCCATCAGCGAATGTAGCAGCAGTAGGAGTAGACTCCAAGTTCCCGCTCTTGTAACTCATGTAGACGCTGGGCGCCTTCTCGGCTTGAACCGAGATGGTCTTTACCTCGGGTCTGAGAGCCTTTATCGCGGTGGCTGTTCCCCCTGCTCCTGTGCCGCTTCCCACGGGGCTGATTACCACATCGATGTCCGGCTCCTGCTGCATTATCTCCAGCCCGATGGTTCCTACACCTGCGATGAGGTGAGGCTCATTACCACTGTTAATGAACCTGTAGCCATATTTCTCCGCAAGCTGTTTAGCGTTCTCAACTGCTTCATCAAAATCCTTCCCATGCTCATGGATTATGGCTCCATGCATACGTATCGCGGCTACTTTAATGGGATTAGCGCCATCAGGCACACAGATGTGAGCTTCCACTCCAAACATCTTACTCGCCAATGCGATACTCTGACCGTGATTGCCTGTGCTTGCGGTTATTACTCCTCGTTTCTTCTCCTCGGGACCAAGCCTGCTGATGAGGTTTATCCCGCCTCTTATCTTGAAGGCTCCTGTGGGGTTATAGTTCTCGTGTTTGATGTACGCGGTAAATCCCAGATACTCGTTGAGAGTGGGATAAGTATACAGAGGAGACGAATTCAAGTAAGGCTTGATCCGCTCAGCCGCCTCTATTATATCTAAAAGTGTTGGGGCTTCCATAGATACAAGTCGATGTATGGGTTTATCTCTGTTTTCTCGGCGGACGATATACGTGAATCTCCGGTCTATATGGGATGGACTCACGGGTATAGGTGTGCTCGTTACCCACCTGAACTACATTATGTTTACCCTCCGTGAAGTCCAGCACAGCCTTGAGGAGATAGAAGGAGAAATCGATACCCGGCGTATAATAATGCATGGGAATAATCACTTTGGGGCTGAGAAGCGCTATATTATCCTCGGCCAACGCAATATCAGCCCCCGTGTTAATCATCAATATATCAGGTACCCCTATCTGAAACATCTGGGCAGGAGTCAAGTAGTGCCCCAGATCCCCCAGATGAGTGACTTGAATACCCTCCATGGTGATATTCCACACAATGTTAATCCCCAATCGTTTTCCACGCTGGTCGTCATGCCAGCACTCAACGCCCCTTAAACGCGCAGTTCCTACCGTTGTGTCGATTGGCTCCGTGAATACTTGGCACTTGTATTGATCTATTCCGCTGTTATGGTCTGAGTGGCTGTGGCTGATGGTTACCGCGTCTGCCTCTGTGGGGGGCGGTGGTAGGTTCAGGGTTGCTCCGTCGTGGGGGTCAGTGATTATCGTGGTGGTCTCATCTGTTATGGTGAAACAGCTGTGCCCATTCCACTTTATGCGGAGCATAGATTGATTTTGGTTCTTGTTGTTTTTGTGTCTTGTGGGTGTAAGAATCGATCCTGCGTTAGGTTTATATAACATATTGTGTGTTAAACCTAACATGATGTGTGGTAAACATAACAGAGGGAAAATGATATGAAGACACGAAACATAATCACGACAGTAATAGCCCTAATCGCAGGAGCCATAACAATATGGCAGTTCGGAACAAGCTTCTTCGGGATATTTAGCGGAGTCAACGTCGCAGTAATAATAATTATAGGAGGAGTATTCATAGGCACGATACTGGACCGCCGGGAAGACGAGAGGCAGGGCTTCGCGGTCAATGATGAGAGAAGCATCCTAGTAGAGGGCAAGGCAGGAAGAGCAGCCTTCCAGGTAGGAAACTACATCTGGCTGGCGTTGCTCTGGTATGAGTTCCTATCAGCTAACTGGCTGCCCACACCCACCATCGGGTCACCCGCGGTAATAATAATCGGAATGCTCGGACAGTGTGGCGTCTACTTCGTGGCTATGTACTACTACTGGAAGAAAAAACAATGAACACGCGGATCAAGGAACTGCGAGCAAGAGATGTGTTAACCCAAGCTGACCTCGCCAAACTGGTAGGGGTACGACGCGAGACCATCAGCTTCGTCGAGAACGGGGAATATAATCCATCCCTGCTATTAGCCGCTAGAATAGCACGCGTATTCAATGAGTCCATCGAGAACGTCTTCATATACGATGAGAAGGACCTCGAACTCTGAGTGGATGGTGTTTTATCCACCTGAATCTAATCATGATACATGTCTGAAAAAGGCGTACTATCCAAGTTCTGGATAACAGAGTTAACCCGTCCCGCATTCAAGGACTGGTTAGAACACGAGAAAGAACCAGTCGTAGTCGTCGGCATAGGCTCCATTGAACAGCATGGCCCACACCTGCCCCTAGGAATGGACTCACTTGCTGTCAGAGCTGTCATCCACAAGGTAGCGTCAAGGACCAACAGCGTCTGCGTTCACCCATGTTGGCCGGGATACAGCCCCCACCATATGGGGTTCCCCGGCACCATCACTTTCAGCTGGGAGACACTGATGAACGTACTGATGGACACAATAGGCTCACTTGCTTATCATGGCATTAAACGGTTCGTGTTGATCAACGGACACGGTGGAAACACTAACACAATGAATCTCGTGGCTCAGGTTGCGAAGCGTGAGTTCGGCGTAATGGTAGCTGTTCCAAGTGGACCCAATAACACGGAGCTTGCAAAGAAATCCACCGAACGAAGCCAGCGATACTGGGACGTACACAGCGGCACAAACGAGACAGGGGCAGCACTAGCCTTATTCCCGGAACTCGTTGAGATGTGGCGTATACCAGAAGACTGGGAGCCCAGCAATAACATGAATAAGAAGCTGAAAGACATGCGTGACCCGGATCGAAAAGACTACGAGTTGGTCTCTCAGGTATTCGGGGCATGCGCTGAACCAGATACAGATGATTTTACCACGGACGGCATCTATGGCTGGGATAGTCCACTCGACGCTGACCCAGAGGAGTACAAGGCTAGACTGGAGGAGCGTGTGGAGTTCATCGCGGAGTTCATCCATAAGTGGAAGGAGATACCCGTACCCGCTGCATTCAGGGACTGACCACTACCTTTTTTATTTCTTAGGCTAACCTAATAATGTTCTGAGATGAATATTAAAGGATCAAAAACAGAGAAAAATCTCCTCAAGTCATTCGCTGGGGAGAGTCAAGCACGAAACAGGTACACATTCTTCGCGAGCGCCGCGAGAAACGAGGGATATGTCCAGATTCAGAAGATATTTGAGGAGACAGCCGAAAACGAGAAAGAACACGCCAAGATCTTCTTCAAATACCTTGAGGGTGGCATGGCGGAGATCACCGCCAGCTACCCAGCTGGAAAGACAGGGACGACCGCTGAGAACCTGCTTGAGGCAGCTGAAGGAGAGAAGATGGAGTGGGGTACCCTCTACCCCGACTTCGCCAAGACAGCGAAAGAGGAAGGCTTCGACGACATAGCTACGAGCTATACAGAGATCGCTGAGGTAGAGGAACAGCACGAGAAACGCTACAGGAAGCTCCTCGCCAACGTTAAGAATGGTACTGTGTTCAAGCGGGATAAGGAAGTGAAGTGGCACTGCCTCAACTGTGGATATGTCCACTACGGGAAGGAAGCCCCAGAGGTTTGCCCAGCCTGTAAGCATCCTCGCGCATACTACGAGTTGATGCCTGAGAACTATTAGGGATATTTTATCCCATTTTTTATCTTGCCAAGTAGCCCATTACGTCGAACTGCATTTCTTTTAGTTCTTCAACCACTTTGAGCCGCTCCTGTAGCTCCGGGTTGTTCTGGAGCTCCTTAACCAGTGCCTCGCTGATATACAGTGTCTCGATTTCCTGAGTGTTCTTTATGCGGATCACCTTTGCGCCCCTTGGATCAATGGGTCCACTGATCCTGATCGCAGTGGCTATTGCGTCGTGGTCGTTAGCGAGAAATGGCGGTATCTTACCTGTTTCTCCGCTTCCCTGCGTGAGGCAGTTCACATAGGTTTGATGGTAGTCGATTTTCTCGAAGGCGCGTCTAGTGGTTACGTCAGCGAGCCCGATCCCAATGGCGTTTCCATGAGTCTCTTCGGTTAAGTCGAGTACCGCGATCTTCTTGATCTTCGGTGCCCTCGAGTCATGCTCGTTTGGCATCCAGAATTTACCCGTGACGTTTGTGTCCATGCCTACTCCGCTGATGTTCTTACCTATCTCCTCAACTACAAGCACATCGATATCTTTGAAAGGCAGCCTAGGGAGCAGGTCTTTAGCTTTCTCCAGTAACTGTTTCTCGGCTTCGTAGAACTCCTCTGGATGCAGTGCGTGAACCTCGGCTGTCCCGTGGTGTGCGTTCTCCAGCAACGCTAACCCCATCACGATGTTGGTCTTCTCAGCGATGAGCTTACCCGCCTCGGGCAGTATCCTGTGGTAGCCATCGTAGCGGTGCCAGTGGATCATCTCGGCTCCCTTCTGGTTACCCAAGCCTATTGCCATCATCTTGAGGAGACCGGACTCTATCTCGCCCTTGAAGTCAGTGTGGGGTTTCACTCTCCCAACGACAAACACACCATCAGCCTCAACAGCGATCCTGTTGAGGTAAATCTCCACCTCATCAGGAAGAGAGCCAATTACCTGCACCTCCATGCTTGCCTCGATGGGTGCACCTACAGATTCCTCTGTTATCCCGAGACTATGAAGTACCTCGATCTGACCTTCCGGTGTGGCTCCACCGTGGCTCCCCATGGCTGGTAATATGAAGGGCTTGGCGCCTGCAGCCTTCAACTCTGCCACTACTGTTTTGAGTATCAGGGGTATGTTGGCTATTCCCCGGCTTCCCGCTGTTACAGCGACTCGTTGACCGGGTTTAACGTGGTCCTGTAGTTTCTTGGCTGCTAGTTCTTGGCGTATCTTGGCTGGTATGTCCGTGATTTCTGGTTGATGGAAAATTTGTTCTGCCTTAGCCATCCTTGGGAGCTGCATGGCTTGATTGAGGCGTGTATGCTTATTGGTTTTTTCGTGCCTTCGCCATCTGTACGGCGTACTGGATGGCTTCTTTTAGGCTGTCTGGGATGGCGGTTCCCTCTCTTCTACCTGCTTTACCGTAGGCTGTGCCGTGGTCTACCGATGTCCTGATGAATCTTAGCCCGAGGGTGTTGTTGACTCCGCTAACACTCTCCCATTTCCCAGACGCTTCATCATACTTCATCCCAAGAAGCTTCACAGGAATATGTCCCTGATCGTGATATAGTGCGACCACTATGTCATATTGACCTCCCACGGCTTTCCCGAACACAGTATCAGGAGGCACTGGGCCATCCGCGTTTAAGCCCTCATCTTGAGCCCGTTTGATGGCTGGTTCTATGATTCTTTCTTCCTCGTCTCCGAACAATCCACCGTCTCCACTGTGAGGATTTAGCCCTGCTACCGCTATCCGTGGATGTTTTATTCCCAGGCTGAGGCATGCCTCGTTTGCGATGTGGATGGTGGTATGGATTCGCTCAGTGGTGAGGTGTCGAGGTATGTCTCTGAAGGGTATGTGGGTAGTGGCATGTACTACTCTGAGGTTGCCTGTGGCGAGCATCATGGCGTAGTTCTTGGTACCGGATCGTTCAGCCAGCAGTTCCGTGTGGCCGGGGTAGTTGTAGCCGCCCATGTGCATTGCTTCCTTGTTGAGGGGGGCTGTGACTATGGCGTCAACCTCATGATTTAGAGCAAGGTCTGCAGCATGTATGACGTATTCTGCGCTTGCTGCTCCCGTCATGGCCGCTGCTTTACCCATCTCTATTCTGGATGGGTCGAGGTTGTGGAGGTCTATGAGGTCTATGGTGCCGGGTTTGAACTGTGCTTGGCATGGTTTTTCGATGACATTGATCTTGAGGGCTGTATTGGCGACTTGGATACCCATCTGCATGGCGTGGATGTCGCCTACTACGAGGGGGTTACAGGTCTCATAGGTTTCTTTGTCCGCTAGGGTTTTGGCTATGATTTCTGGGCCTATGCCTGCGGGGTCTCCGAGGGTGATGGCTATTGTGGGTTTCATCTGTGTTTCCTCTTGAGGTATTTTGTGGCCTGTATGAGTGTGTCGGGTTGCCCGAAGCCCCCTGCTTTGGTTATGGCTAGTGTTTGGTCTAGTCTTAGGACGGGTACTCCTGGTTCAACCTCGTCCAATATCTCGATGTTTTTTATCTGGAGCTTCTTGGTGATGGCCAGAGCTGTTGCTCCCCCCGTGATGATGACCCCGGATAGAGGTATGTTTTGAAGTTGCTCCGTGGCTTCTGCGAGGGCGTCTGTTATCCGGGTCTCGGTTTCTTGTGGGGTTATGTCTAGACGCTTTGCTTCTTCAAGTGTTTGATCTATTATGTCGGGGGTCTGGTTTGATGTTATTATGGCGTCTTTACCCTGAGCCAACGCGTCTTTTGCTCGTTGCACTGTCTCATATTGGGGGACTCTGTTGAGGGCTTTAACGGTGTTGAGGGAGATTATCTCTGCCCCTAATCGGTTTTTGAGTTGTGTGGCTTGGATTCGTGTCTGGGTTCGCATGCTGCCGATGACTGTTAGCACTGGCGGTGGGTTTCTGAGTGTTTGGCATAGGGCGTCTGCTAGGCCCGCTGAGCCAGCTAGTATGCGTGTGCGATGGGTTGCGATGTTGAGTAGGTCTTGCTCTGTGGTGCTGTCGATTATATTTATGCCCTGTTTGATGTTTCCCGGTTTCTTGTGGAGGCTTGTCTGTGTGGTTGTTTCCAGTACTTCTGGTATGTAGCTGGTCTTGTTTCTGTATTCATGGATGTACTCGGTCTCGGTGATGGGTTTTTCGTGGATGTATAGGTGTCCGTCTTGGACTCTTCTCCCAGTGGGTGGGTATGTCGGGGATAATATGGCTCTTGTTTCGTGTGTTGCGTCTAGGATGGCTTGGAGTTCTTTGCCGGGGTTTCCTCTCAGGGTGCTGTCGGTTTTCTTATAGATGATGTGGTATTGGTTTAGTTTCTCGGCGGTCTTGTATGTGGTGTCATAGGCTTCTTTCGGGGTCTTGTTTCGGGTGTCTGTGTTGATGATGGTGACCTCTGCTGTGGTGTCGTCTGGGTTGTCGGTTAGTTGCGTGTGGTAGCCCCACTGTGTGAATTGGACTCCTGTGTCTAGGGCTCCTGTTAGGTCGTCGGCTATGACTGCGATTTTCATTGGTGTATGGTGGGTTTTTGGGGTTATTTGTTTATGGTTGGTAATGGTGGGCGGTAACTTGGTGCATTTTTTTCAGGGGGATTAAATAACTGGTTGGATTTAGCTGGTTTTGATCTAGTGAAGGTGACGAAAACCATTATCATCTATACGCGCCATGTTATAGCTCTTGTAGTATGATGCACGTTGGCTTGAAGGCGTCTTATGTTTTCGTTGTGCTCTGTGCCTTAGAGCTGCTGCTCATAGGCGGCTTCTTTCTGGAATCAGAGCATCTTAGGCGTCAATCGGAGTCATCTTCACAGATCTGGGTCTCAACGTGGGGTGGTGAGGACAGGGATTACGCCAGAGGAGTAGCCGTCTCTGAGGGATTCATCTATGTGACGGGTGATACAATGAGTTTTGGGCCTGGGTATGAGAGTGTCTTTCTCTTGAAGTATGGTGATGATGGTGGGCTCGTCTGGAACAGGACGTGGGGAGGAGATGGGTACAGTATGGGTCGAGGGGTAGCGGCCTCTGATGGCGTTGTGTATGTATGTGGCATAAGGTACGCTGAAAACAGGTCCAGTGCGCTCCTCATAAAATTCGATGAAGACGGCACATTATTATGGAGTAGGAGTTGGAGGGGAGGATTAGGAGCGTATGGGCGAGGAGTTGCGCTGGATTCTACTGGCAACGTTTACGTCGCCGGCTACATGGTGGATAATGTCTCCAGAAGCCAGTCATTCCTTCTGAAGTATGACCCCGATGGCTCACTCACGTGGACGAGAACCTTCAACGAGGGTAGCTTTGAGACCGGGTGGGCTGTCACAGTGGATGATTGTGTATATCTTAGCAGTACCACAGATAGGGTTTCTACTAGGCCTGTGTCAACTGTGACTGCACCCACCACGATAATGACTTTGAGGAAACTAGGATACGACGGAAGCCTACAGTGGAGCAGAACATGGGGAATAGGGGTCGAGAACTATGGACTGACGGTGGCTTCGCTGAATGGCAAGGTCATGCAGGCCTTGCTGCATGTAGACGTTGCCCATATTAGCACG
>CAYTVK010000008.1:18402-22096 GCA_964441725.1 uncultured Candidatus Bathyarchaeia archaeon
CCTGACGGTGAACTTGTCCACAGTCGTCTATATGGAGACACTACTGAGAGCGGTATATGGGGAGTAGCCCCTGCGGGTCTCTTCGTGTATCTTGTCGGTTATCGAATGAGTCCTGGTTACATGGATGCGAGAGACGCCTACATTGTAAAGGTTGATGAAAACAGGGACATGTTCTGGTACAGAACCTGGGGAGGATATGGTGACGACATAGCCAGATCTGTGGCGGTGGATGGTGACAACGTATACGTTACAGGGATCACCTATGGGCTGAGGCATGGTGGTCAGGTTATGCTCATCGCATATAACTCACCGAATCTACAATGGAACCCTGCGGCGTTGATGGAGTTGGCTTCTTTGGTTTTCGGCGCCGCCCTCATATTGATAGCTGTCTTCGTAAAGCTTAGACGAAAGCATACATTGTGGTCATTAAGATAATCGTCTTTAACAGCCTACATTATGAGGCAAGATCCATTTGAAAGGTAGTTCATGGATGCGTTTATCGTTATTAGGGAGTCTTGATAACCAGCACTGGTTTGGTACAGGACTCCACCACCCGTCGGCTCGTGCTGCCCAGTAACCAGCCTGTGATGCCGCCGACGCCTCGGCTGCCTATGACTATAAGATCTGCTTCGTCACTCTCGGCCTTCTCCACGATGGTACTACTGGGGCGGCCCTCCAATAGAGTTGAGCTTACTTTCAACTCAGGATAGGCGTCTTTAACATCTTTCTCGACATCTCTGAGGCTCTTAGCGTATACTTCCCGCAATTTATCTTGGTAGCCCACAACGTTAGGTGCTATGATAGGGGCTGGCCCCCCATCTGGGAACATGGGCATCTGTACCTTGGGCACAACTGAGAGGATGGTTAACTCTGCGCTAAACATTGTCGCGATATTGACTGCGTGGTCTAACGCGTGTCTACTAGGTTCAGAACCGTCGAAGGCTACGAGAACCCTCTTGTACATTTCAACCAATTAAAAATCATATTCTACCAATATAAACATCGTACATTTATTTTAAATGCAACATTTACTTACAAGTCGCTTATTTGATGATTTTTCTAAAAACATTACTGAAACCTGCACGAGTAATAAAGAGAGGCCCCCCATGAGTGTTCCCTGTATTTGAGTAATTAGGGGTTAGGCTCGTTTGATGTATTTCATCGCTTCAATCCATATCGTTGCGATGATAGAGGCTCCTACTACTGTGCCCCAGTCACTGAGACTTATCGCTGTCACTTTCACCAATCCTTGCAGGAAGGGCACGTAGATTACCACCACGAGCATCCCGATGGCTGCGATAGCCCAGAGAACCATAACCCTGTTTGAGAAGAGGCCACGACTAAGAAGAGGCTCTTTTTCGGTTCTACGGACGAAAGCGAGCAATATGTGGCTAACTATCCACGCTGAGAACGCAACCGTCTGAGCGTATACTAGGTCTCCACTACGGTAATACGCGGTGAGGTAACAGTAGCTTACGGCTACAAAGAGACTGATGGCGCTTGCGAAAATACCAGTTAATGTTCCGTGGTCTAGGAACTTTGCTGATGGGTCTCTCGGTGGTCTAGTCATTAGGTCTGATTCATATCCCTCGGCTACGAAGCCGCTTGATGCGGCTAGGTCCATGAACATCTCAAGTAGTATGATCTGTATAGGCGCAAATGGTAGAGGGATGTCGAGTATGATTGGAAGAGTGAAGATCAATACGAGGGCGACCTTCACCGCGAGATAGTATTTCACTCCCTTTCTGAGGTTGTCAAATATCTTCCTGCCTTCCCTGACTGCGACACCTATACTGACGAAGTTATCATCAGTGAGGACAACATCCGCAGCCTCCTTGGCAGCATCTGTGCCCCTAATGCCCATGGCGATTCCTATGGCTGCCTCCTTTAGCGCTGGCGCGTCATTAACGCCGTCCCCGGTAACAGCCACAATCTGTCCGTCTTCCTTCAGTAGCCTCACTAGTTTGAGTTTATGCTCTGGCGTGATACGGGCATAAACTGAGGTTGTGTGTAAGGCGTCTTTGAGTTCATCATCACTCATTTTGGCGATTTCTTGTCCTGTTAGGACTTTATCGCTGTCTATGCCAACCTGAGTAGCAATGGCTTGAGCTGTTTCAGGGTGATCACCTGTAAGCATTACTACCCTGATACCTGCAGTCTTGCACATCGCAATGACCTCTGAGACCTCTTTCCTTGGAGGGTCTACAAATCCGAGGAAGCCAACGAAGACCATCCCGCTGTCGGGTGCATTCTCTATCTCCGGTTCAGATACTTCTTTGTACGAGACAGCTAGTGCACGTTCTCCAAGCTGCGCGATCTCATCAAGCGAGTCGTTTACACTTTTCCTGTCAACAGCCTCAAGCTCAACTATTTTACCACCTTTAACGATGTTAGAGCACTTAGCCAGCACCTTCTCGGGTGCTCCACTTGTGTAAACCCTGAGTTCGCCATCACTATTGTATATGTAGGAAGCAGTCTTGGATTTAGCGTCGAAGCTGAACTCGTTAACCAAGTTTAGCTTAGCAAATTTTTGGGTGTCTATGCCTGACCTTGTGGCTGATTCCATGATCGCTGCACCCATCGGGTTCATACCGCGGAACCTTTCATTAGCCAGTGTTAACTGTGCTCGGGTAGCCAAGACCCCCATCTCTAATATTTGCCCTTCAAGGTTATAGTTGCTGGACTCGACGAGTTTTCCATCAGAATAAATATGACCCACCTTCATGACGCTCTCGGTTATTGTGCCTGTCTTGTCTGTGGCGATAACAGTCACATCACCCAGAGTCTCTGAGGCTCTCAGCCGCTTCACCAGTGCACCCTGTTTGCTGAGGGCATATGTGCCGACTGCCAGCACCATAGTTATGATGATCGGGAGCTCTTCAGGGATGACGGCGAAGCTTAGGGATAAGCCGGTCAAGATCATTGTCTGTAGTGGCTGTCCTCTTAAGTAGCCTAAAACGGGGATGGATACGCTGAAGAAGAGGGCAACCCAGACAAGGACACCTGTTAACTGCTCCATAGCCTCCTGTAACGGAGTCTCCTCATCCTCTGCCTCCTCTGTTAATGTAGCTATACGACCGAGCTCTGTGCTTCGCCCAGTTGTAGCCACGATTGCTACACCCTCTCCCTGCACTATTAGAGTGCCTGAGAGAACCATGTTGTCTAGGTCAGTAACAAGCGTCTCGCTGGAGAGGGTCACATCAGCTACCTTTGGCACTGGCAGTGACTCGCCTGTGAGGCTTGACTCATCCAGTTGAAGACCATATGACCGATATATTCTTGCATCGGCGGGAATCCTCTCGCCTACGCTTAGAGGTAGAACATCTCCGGGGACGAGTTCTTCGGATGAGATTTCGTTAATCTCGCCATCTCGCAATACGAGCGGCGTGGGGTTTGTGAGTTCCTTAAGTGACTCTATGCCCTGCTCTGCCTTCCACTCGTTGTATACCTCACTTAGGACAAGTACCGCGATGACAGTGAAAATCGTGGCAGCGTCGAGGATGTTTCCCCAGATGCTGTAAAGGACGCCTACTCCGATTAGCAATAGTATCATCGGCTCACGGGCTTCTTCTTTCAGAGCGTCCCAGAAAGTCTCCTCTTTTTCAGCTTCTAGGCTGTTCATTCCATATTCTTGAAGCCTCTGTTCCGCTTCCTCAGTTGTCAAGCCTTTTTCAGGGTCTGTTTTGATTTCTTT
>CAYTVK010000009.1:0-6324 GCA_964441725.1 uncultured Candidatus Bathyarchaeia archaeon
GCACTGTCCCGATGCTTGGACGGTGACCATATATCCCACAGAAGTGGGAGGGAACCCGTATAGAACCAGCAAAGTCGCTTCCAACGCTGAGAAAACTAAGACCCGCTGCCAATGAGACTGCGCATCCCCCTGAAGAGCCGCCTGGTGTAACTTTGTTATCCCGAGGGTTCATAGTTGTGCCGTAAACGTCATTGTAGCTCTGCCAGTCAGCAGCAAGCTCAGGTACATTTGTGTGTCCCAGTATCACAGCACCGGCGTCCAGAAGCCTCTGCACAACTACTGCGTTCTTCTCCGGAACATAGCTTGCGTATTCCTGTGAGCCGCAGGTTGTTACAATACCTGCGATCTCGTAATGGTCCTTTACTGTGCAGGGAACTCCATGCAGAGGACCCCAGATGATATCGTTTTTTAATGCATCATCGGCCATGGCTGCACGTTTCAGCGCCTGATCATACATGAGGGAGACGATTGAGTTGATCTCAGGGTTGAATCGCGTAATCCGCTTCAGCATATGTTTTGTCAGCTGTACGCTGCTGATCTTTTTGCTTCTTATCGTTTCAGCTGCCTCTGACGCTGAATGGAAGGCTAACTCATCAAGGTCTATCGTTGGGCTCAAAACACTCGGCTATGAATTTATCCCTATAGGTATATGTGATTATTCAAGCCCTATTTCCAAGACCTTTTAATCAATGACATACCTGAAAATGCAGTAAAATGATACTCCTCAACCCAGAGAAATGCCAAGGATGCAGAACCTGCGAAACAGCATGCGGGTTCCACCACACAGAACACGAGGCATTCGACCCATCAAAATCCAGCACCCACATCAGCCGTGACAACGATACCGCTGTAATCACCATGAGCATCGATAGCACATGCGATCTCTGTGCAGGCGAGGAGACGCCTCTATGCGTAAAGTACTGCGCCTATGGTGCGAGGGGAGTTAAAAGATGAAGCCCCACGGATACGGGGGCAAGGTCCTCCGAGTTGATTTAACGACTGGAAAACTACGCGAGGAACCTACAGAGAAATACTTGGACTGGGTAGGAGGACGAGGTATCAACGAGTGGATACTGTTCAATGAGCTACCAGTAGAAGCCAAGCCATTAGACCCCGAGAACATATTCACCATAGGTGTTGGTCCTCTCGTGGGAACCTTGTCTCCCTTCTGTAGCAGATTGAGCGTTGACACAAAGAATGCGTTCACAGGTGGAGTGGGTTCAGCTAACTGTGGCGGCCACTTCGGAGCCGAGATGAAATACGCGGGCTACGACAATCTGGTTTTCATGGGAAGATCGCCTGAACCTGTCTATCTGTGGCTAAATGACAGGGAAGCTGAGCTGCGAGATGCCTCAGAGCTTTGGGGCAAGACTACATGGGATACCGAGCGTACTATCAGACATCAAGAACATGATAACGAGGTAAGAGTAATAGGGATAGGACCCGCTGGTGAGAACCTCGTGCGATCCGCCTGCGTCATCTCTGATCGAGCTAAAGCCGCTGGCGGTAGCGGAGTAGGCGCCGTGATGGGGTCCAAGAACTTGAAAGCAGTGGCGGCTAGGGGAAGTCAGCCCATAACCGTAGCGGAGCCTGAGCGTTTCATCAACGCAGTAGACGCTGCACGAGTCAAGATAGAGACATTCCCAAAAGCCAAACTATACCGCAAAGACGGATACTATGGAGTCGAGAGCTACTACGGTAGTGCAGCGTGGGAAGCAGGTTTCAGACCAGTACGAAACGGGCAGGATGGTTACTGGGAGCCTGAGAAGATCAAGAAGATAGCAGGAGACACAATTAAACCATACCGGGAGAAGATACTGGCATGTTTCGGGTGCCCCGTTGGCTGCATGCCTTGGATGAACATACCAGATGGCCCATACACGATCAAAGGCGAAGGCTGGTGGAACAACAGCAGCAACAGCTTCTGCACACGAGTAGACTGTACTAACCCAGAGGCAGCCATCAAGGCACATCTGTTAACCAATCAGCTTGGCTTGGATGGAGATAACGCCTCGGTTGTTATCGCGTGGGCGTTTGAAGCCTATGAGAAAGGATTGTTGACAGTTGATGACACTGATGGGCTTGAGCTGACTTGGGGAAACCATGACGCAGTTCTGGCGCTAATAAAGAAACTAGCTTACCGTGAAGGCTTCGGAGACTTTCTGGCTGATGGCGTGAAGGCAGCCGCTGAGAAACTGGGCCATGGATCAGAGGATTATGCTATCCACATCAAGGGGCAGGACTCGGTGGATGGTGTACGGATCAGCAAGGGCTGGGGATTCGGGGTAGTAACCAGTCCAGCGGCTGGTAGGCACCTCAGGGGAGCCATTCACAGTTTCAGCCCAGACAAGTTCAGGTCATGGGAGAATGTCCCATACAAGGTCCATATGCAGGAACAGTTCAAAGGTATACTGGATATGACGGGGACATGTCTCTATAACAATGGATTGCTGAGCTGGGAGACAGAGATCACTCCGAAGTCGGCTGAGTATGTAGCTGAGTTAGCCTCAGCCCTCACGGGCTTGGATCTGAACTATGATAGGTTCACATGGATCGGTAGACGGCTTCATAACGTCGAGAAAGCCATCAACACTCTCCACGGGGGATTCACGCGAAAAGACGATTACCCGTCGAAGCGATACTGGGAGGAGCCAGTTAAATCAGGGCCATACAGTGGAGACCGCATTGACCATAAACAGTGGGATGATGCCCTGGACGAGTACTACACACTGCATGGCTGGGACCTAGATACTGGGCTGCAGACACAGATAGGTCTGGAAAAACTTGGGCTGCAAGTCGTCGCTGATCGCCTTGAAGCTGCTGGTATACTCAAATAATTTTTACACTCAGCCTACATTCATCAACTATGGCTAAACGTAACATCAAGGTAGAAGACCTCAGGGAGTTTAAATTCGTATCAGACCCCCAGATAAGCTCCGATGGCTCAAAGACTGCCTTTGTTCTCAGCGAGATCAACCATGATGAGGACAAGTATATGCGGCACATCTGGCTCGCAGAAACCTCAACTGGTAAGCTCAGTCAGTTCACATATGGACCCGGCGCAGACACCTATCCACGGTGGAGCCCAGATGGTGAAAAACTTCTATTTTTGAGCAATGGGCGTCAACCGGACAAGAAGACGCAGCTATACGTTATCAGTCTTCAGGGCGGTGAAGCCCAGCTGGTGGCTGACATGGAGAACGGCGTCTCAAATCCTCGCTGGAGCCTGGATGGGAAAACCATCCTCTTCACAAGCAGAGTATGGACGGAGGAGAAAACAGAGTCCGATGTGAAACGCATCAAACGCATCAGGTACAGGTTCAACAACGTTGGCTTCTTTGAGGGAAGAAGAATCCACCTGTTCACTGTGAAGCAGGGTGGGAAGCCCAAGCAGATAACCAAGGGAGAATACGATGTTAGTGACCCTAGGTGGAGCTGTGACGGAAACAGCATCAGCTTCATCACCAACATGGAGCCAGACCAAGACACCAGCAAGGTAAACGACATCTACAGAGTCCCTTTGAAGGGCGGAGAACCCGAGAAAATAACAGACTCAACGTATTCGATATCAAACCACAGCTACAGCCCAGATGGAGAAACCGTCGCATTCATTGGCAACCATAAACCCCAAGAATTGGCACCTGACTACGACCTCTACAAGATACCCGTAGCGGGTGGAGACCCTGAGTTGCTCACTGGAACGTTTAACAGGAGTCTGCTCATGGGTGTCGGTAGCGACCTCAGGGTGGCTTCTCCCGGAGATGATCCATTGTGGAGCAGCGACGGGGAATACATCTACTTCAACACGGCTGATACTCCATACTGCAATCTATACAGGATAAACACCTCAACCAAGATGCTGAAGACCCTAATCACCGGAAAGACAGTGGACGGCTTCAGCGTGGCAGATAATGGATTGATCGCATACAATGCGATGACCTCTCTTGAGCCCTGTGAACTCTACATACTGGACGGAGCGGAGAAGAAACTCAGCGACTTCAACAAGAAACTACTTGGCAAATTGAACCTATCAAAGCCTGAGCACTTCACATACAAGAATCGCCTCGGGCGAACCATTGACGGCTGGATGATAAAGCCCACAGACTGGAAGAAAGATGAACAATATCCATGCGTACTAGAGATGCATGGTGGTCCAAGAGGCGTCTATGGAGACGGCATATTCCAAGAATTCCAGCTACTCGCAGCAGAGGGATGGTCAGTCATATACATGAACCCAAGAGGCTCAGCTGGATACGATGAAGAATACACGGAGGCAGTGATGCGCCACTACGGTGAGGTTGACTATGAGGATTTTATAGATTTCACCGATGTGGTACTGAAGCGATATTCTTGGATCGATGAGAAGCGTGTTGGGTTGACTGGGGGAAGCTATGGAGGCTATACCACCAACTGGATCATCAGTCACACGGACCGCTACAAGGCTGCGGTAACATGCAGATGCATAAGCAGCTGGGTGAGCAAGTTCGGGGTCAGCGACATGGGGTTCATGCAGCCCGAGTCCATCAGCGGAGCCAAGACATACTGGGGAGAAGATCTAATCGAGCAGATGAAACACAGCCCCATCTACTATGTAGATAAAGTGAAGACACCCTGTCTCATCATACACAGCGAGCAAGACTACCGTTGCCCCATGGATCAGGGAGAGCAATGGTTCACAGCCCTCAAACTCAACCACATACCAACGGAGTTCATCAGGTTCCCAGACGAGAACCATGAACTGAGCAGGAGCGGTAAACCCCAGCACCGAGAGGAGCGACTCCAGCACATACTGCGTTGGTTCAGAGAGTATCTCTAACCCCTACCTGACCAGCTTAAACCTCTGCAAAAAACTCGATGAACTATTCAGGGGGCTTCGCTTCATTTACACGTTTTTCGCCGAGAAATAAGCCGTAAAACGGGTTAAAAACCGTTTTTGAAAGGTTTTTATGATAAAAACATCAGTCATTCGATATTTTTGATAATTTTTCCAGTCAAACTTGATTGTAAACTCAATCACGAACCAATTATCCCATAAAATACCTGTATTTTCGAGTGTATTAAATACTGAATTATTTCCCTTCAATATGTTGTGAATTTATGAACGTTGTATACATCGTCATTGACACACTGCGAGCAGACCACCTTGGCTGCTATGGGTATAGCAGAGCAATCTCACCTAACATAGACAAGTTCGCCGCTGAGGGAGTGTTATATGAGTACGCCTTCCCGAGTGACGTACCTACACAGCCATCATTCACCGCCATGTTCACAGGACTCAGAGGAATACACACAGGAGTCGTCTCCCACAGCTACTTCGAGGAACTATCAGAGGATATACCTGTATTCCCTGAGATGCTGACTCAGAGTGGCGTTACAACTGCAGCTGTGAGCACACTGTATACGATGAGAAGATGGTTCACCCGAGGCTTCCAATACAACATGAATCCCGCCGCTGGGAACAGGAGAAAACTCCAGCAGGTAGACGCTGAGGAGATCAACGCATACGCTATCCCGTGGATCGAGGATCACAGTGAGGAACCCTTTTTCCTTTTCCTGCATTACTGGGACCCCCATGGTCTTTACAAGCCTCCTGAGAAGTATCGCAGCCTATTCTATGATGGGGACCCTTATGATCCAGAGAATCATAGTCTGGATTACCTGAAGTCGCATCCTGTATGGTCTTTCACCAAGAACCAGATAGACGCCATAAGCGAAAACATCACAGACCTGAACTATGTTATCTCCCAGTATGATGCAGAGATTCGATACGTTGATGATCAGGTTCAGCATGTCTTTGATACACTGGATAAACAGGGACTGAGTGAAGACACCCTCATCATACTGACCTCAGATCACGGCGAGAGCATGGGTGAACACAACTTCTATTTCGACCACTTTGAAGTATATGATACAACTACACATGTGCCCCTCATCATGAAACACCCAAAGCTCCTGCCAAAGGGAAAAAGAGTGAAAGAACTCATACAATCTACAATAAGTATAGCCCCAACCATACTGAACCAGTACGGAATCACACCAACGCCCCATATGAATGGAAAAGACTTGGTGAAGATAGCCAACGGCACAGAGGAGGGTTACTCTCAGATAATATCAAATCAAGGGCTCTGGACAGCTAAACGAGCCATCAGAACCAAAGAATGGAAGCTAATCAAAACTACTCACAAGGCATTCTGGGAGACTCCAAACAGGGAACTCTACAGAATAGAGGAAGACCCCAGCGAGACCAAGAATCTTACGGAGAGCCACCCAGAGATAGTGGACATGCTTGAACTCAAATTGTCTCGATGGCTGGAGGATGAGCTT
>CAYTVK010000009.1:6334-21968 GCA_964441725.1 uncultured Candidatus Bathyarchaeia archaeon
CTACTCCTACGCCATCGGCTGGCTCACCGTCCAGAAGTGGGCCGCCGGCGTCGTCGACCTCGGCGAGACCGGCGAAGGACTCGCCGGTGCGATCTTCCAAGGGTTCCACGGCAAGGCCGATCCCCTTGACTTGGCTGTGAGCCGTGGGCTTCCAGTTTATGAATGGGTAGAGGTGATTGCTAAACGCACTGGGATGCTTGATGTCTACGAGGAGTGGCGTTCAAGAGTTGATCGAGGAGAGTCCTCAAACATCAGGAAGGGTCCAGTTAAACCTCCAAGCTATTAACTAATCATTCATTAACTTTCTCTCAAGTCTTCTAACGAACTCAGGCACAGTTCTCAGAGCATTGAACAAGACCCAGAGAATCACCCCCGTGAAGCCCATCATTCCGAGGGAGATAAAAACCTCCATGAGGGCAACACTTCCCCGGGTAACGCTTATCACGAATAACCCAAGGCTAGCTAGAAAGACTATCCCAACACCCGCAATCCCGATATACAGTAATCCTTTAACAAATGGGTGAATCGAGCCATCATTCACGCCTTTTGCAGCTTCAACATATTTGATAACCTCACTATCAATCTCATTACTCAAATTATTCATCAACCCCAGAGCCTTATAGCCAAGGGGCGTCAGCCTGTACAACTTGTCACCCTGTTTCTCAATCAAGCCATCTAGACTACGCAGATGATAATTCAAGTGACCAGTGTTAAGCTCCGTCTCACCCAGTATGCTACTGTATGTCACACCCTCCGGGTTAGCACCGATTATCCTTATGATTCCACGCCTCTCACAGTGCCCCAATGCTTGAAGTATAACATCCTCTGCTTTATTCAGCCCATTTTTAGCCATATTTGCTCTGAAAACACTGTAGAAGAGTAGTTAAAACCGTTTTTGAGAAACATTTTATGATAAAAAATCTTCCCAAATGAATAACTCATCCCTTTTATGGCGGGATTATCATACCCAAGTATGGCTATCCAGTTTCCATGCAAACGATGCGGTAAATGCTGCACCATGCTTGAAAAGAAAAACTGGACAGGGATATCCCTCTTCCCCTGGGAGAAACAATTATTCCCAAAAGAAGACACAGAGCCAAGCCTCGGCCTCGGCGAAGACCCAGAGCACCCAAAATTCAAGATAGTTCTCTACACTTACGATAAGCCAGGCTGCCTACACATAGAGAAAAACCAATGCAAGATCTACACACAGAGACCTCTAGTATGCAGAAGCTATCCCTTCAGAGTCGCTAAGAAAAAAGACGAGACCGTGTTCATCGTCGCCCCTGAGTGCACAGTCATCGCGGAATGGCCTACCAAAAAAACCGTAACAGAGCGATATCTCGAGATGGACGCAGCGGAGCTAATCGGGGATCACCTCAGCCGATTCTACAAGGCTCCCGAGCAAAAATGGCGATATAAGCAGGGTAAAGGCTGGGTCCGGATAGGAAGAAATAAGACCATCGACTGAATGAAGCATTATAGCCCGTAGACACCCGACGCGGCCACGAAGACGGACTTCGATGAGAAATTTACACGCGATGAATCGAGGTTACCCACGAGTGGTACAGACGGGCGAGGCGCTGAGACCCACCATACTGCAATTTGAGAGAGATCAGCCGAGTACGGCGTACGCCGAGTCCATGAGGCTGAAAGTTTGTTGCAGGAAACAGGGCCACCTCAGCCCTCAACCAACACTTTTGTCTGTTTATATTTTGCAGGGTTGATTACTGGGTGATCTTTATGGATGAAGGATTAAGGATAATCGTGGGTTTTGATGGCTCCAAGTGTGCATCTAGGGCTCTTATATCGGCTGCTAGTTTGGCTGGTCATTTCAATGGCTCTGTTACGGTTTTCACTGGGTTGATCTATCCTCCGGCTGATGTTAATCTCAATGATAATGAGATTCATGGTCAAGGGGAGATGAAGAAGCTTGATGAGCTTGAGAGGGAGGCTAGGTTGATTATCCCACGCGGAGTATCTTACGCCTTCGAGCACGATGAGGGGTATGATGCAGCTGATATGATACTGCGCAGGGTCAAAGATGAGGGGTTTGACCTTATCGTGATTGGATGCAGGGGGCTGAGAGACGCCGAGTCGATGCTACTTGGCTCGGTTAGTCATAAGATTGCAAATAACTCGCACACAGATGTGCTGTTGATTAAATAATCTCATATTGTGAAACAGTCATCAATATTTTTTCTTCACATCTAAGAGCAGACAGGTGACGCTGCCCTATAGCCTTAAAAACAATGTCTCGAATTATGAGAGTTAGCGAATTAAAATGGATACCGAAACCCGCTTCAAACTAGTCTCACAGAACTTACAGGAGATCATCACGCAGGATGAACTCAGAAACCTACTGGAAACCAAGGACCATCCACGAGGATACGTAGGCTTCGAGCCGAGCGGCATGATGCACGCAGGCACAGGCCTCATCGTGGGTAAAAAAATGCGGGACTACGCTGACGCAGGGTTCCACTTCATCATCTTCTTGGCAGACTGGCATGGCTGGATCAATAACAAGATGGGAGGCGAGATGGAGAACATCCGCGCAGCCGGAGAATACTTCAAGGACTGTTTCACTGCGCTTGGGCTGCCGGAAGGAAAAGTCGAATACCTATGGACCAGCGACCTCGTAGACACAAAGGATTACTGGGAGAAAGTAGTCAGAGTCATGAAGGCAACCAGCCTCAAACGGATACTGCGAGCCATGCCCATCATGGGGCGAAGCGCAGACAGCATTGACGTAGAGTCAGCGTGGGCACTATACCCCGCGCTACAGACCAGTGACATCTTCCAAATGAAACTAGACGTAGCAGCCGCTGGAATGGATCAGCGTAAAGTACACATGCTTGCACGTGAGGTAGCGCCCAAACTGGGTTACGCGCCTCCAGTATGCCTCCACAGTCCACTGTTGCCCAGTCTTCAGGATGCAACCATCGAGGGCAGTTTCGACGAAGACGAGCACATCGACAAGAGCATCAAGGGCAAGATGAGCAAGAGTATCGGTAAGGGCGCCATCTGGGTGAATGACTCAGCGAAGGAGATCAGGGAAAAGTACCATGCTGCTTTCTGCCCCGAGAAGATCGTTGAGGGAAACCCTGTTATGGATCACGCTCGGATGGTGGTTTTCCCACACTTTGGAGAACTTAACATTGAACGACCATCCAAGTTTGGCGGAGATATAAGCTTCCAGAGCTTCAAGGAGCTAGCAAGTATCTACTCAAAAGGCGAACTGCATCCACTGGACCTCAAGAAGGGAGTGGCTGAATCAGTGGTAAAGCTCTTGGCTCCTGTTGAGGAGTACTTCAAGCGGAAGCCAGAGAACCTAGAAAAGATGCATAAACTGGAGATAACCCGCTAAACCATTCTATAATCTAAGGGCTAGATCCACTAGCCTGCTGCTGTATCCCCACTCGTTATCATACCAAGCGAGTACCTTGGCTGTCTTCCCTATCAGATTGGTCTCAAGGCTATCCACGATGCTGCTATGCGGGTCATGTATGTAATCTGTTGAGACCAGCGGCTCCTCACTGTACCCAAGAATCCCCTTCATGGAACCCTCAGAGGCAGCCTTCAACGCAGCGTTTATCTCCGCAACACTTGTCTCGCGTTCAAGATTCACCACAAGATCGATCAACGAGACATCTGGAACAGGCACCCTGTAGGCGCTTGCGTCCAGTTTGCCCTTTAGTTCCGGGAGAACATCGCTGATTGCCTTGGCTGCGCCCGTTGATGTTGGTATGATGTTTACTGCGGCTGCCCTTGCCCGTCTCAGGTCCTTACTGGATTTATCGAGAATCATCTGGGTCCCAGTGTATCCATGAATGGTTGACATGAATCCGTTACTGATACTGAACTCATCATTCAGCACCTTAGCCACAGGCGCAAGACAGTTAGTGGTACATGAGGCATTACTGATGATCCGGTGCTTCTCAGGGTCATATTTATCAAAGTTTACTCCCAGCACCAAGGTAATATCAGGGTTCTTCGCGGGGCTGCTGATAATCACCTTATCCGCACCTGCCTCAATGTGTTTACCCGCTCCTTCACGATCCTTGAATACATCACTGGACTCTATTACCACATCAACCTCCATTTCTTTCCATGGAAGCTTAGCTGGATCAGACTCATAGAGCACCTTCACCTCCTGCCCTTTAACGATCAGACTGTCTTTCGTGATCTCAACAGGGAACGGGAACCTACCATGCACGCTATCATACTTCAGTAGATGCCCTAGTTTCTCAGGGTCACCCCTGTTCACAGCCACGAAATCTATATCAAGACCTCTCTCGAATGCTGATCTGAAAGCTAAACGCCCTGTACGGCCAAAACCATTGATTGCCACGCGTACGCCCAATTAATAAGCCTCACAAAATACCATGGCTTCTATACTTAAAGCTAATCTTGTTCGGGAACCTTTTTATTCCCCTAGACAACTACAGCACCTGCGTCAATAGACGCATCATCACTCTCACTAGTAGGGGAACCCCGGATGAATGCGGTTCTCCTGTAAATATATAGAAGCGGATAAACGGGATTCGAGAAACACGCCCCGGCAGGTCCTAATCGATTCTAGGGACCCCTGCGGGTAAGGGTGATACAGAATATAGAGTGATCACAAGTGAAAGACACAGAAAAATTTGCAGGCGCAAAATATGTAATTAAAGCCAACTTCATAATTGATGGCGTTGTAGAGAAACACGATGTGATCGGGGCAATCTTCGGACAGACCGAGGGTCTTTTCCCAAAAGAGTTTGAGCTACGTGAGCTCCAGAAATCAGGCAAGATCGGTAGAATTGATATTGACCTCAAATCATCCAAGGACTCTACAAGGGGCGTAATCATAGCCCCCAGTAGCCTGGATAGAGCCGAGACCGCGTTAATCGCGGCAGCCATGGAGACCGTGGACAGGGTAGGCCCATGTGAGTCAAAGATTAACATTGAGACCATTACTGATGTCCGTGTCGAGAAACGGCAGCTGATTGTTGAAAGAGCCAAGGAACTGATGCGCGACTGGGTAGTGAAAGACGGTCAGGAGATCGAGAAACTACTGGACGAGGTCCAGAAGGAAGACAAGAAGGTCAAGACCGTTCACTATGGCAGAGAGCGTCTATCAGCGAGCCCCGATATAAGCAAGAGCGACGAGATAATAGTCGTCGAGGGAAGAGCAGACGTTAATAACCTCATCAAGAGCGGCGTGACAGGCGTCATCGCCATGGAGGGCGTCAAGGTCCCCGACACCATTAAGAA
The DNA here is from genome assembly GCA_964441725.1 of uncultured Candidatus Bathyarchaeia archaeon. Taxonomy (GTDB): domain Archaea; phylum Thermoproteota; class Bathyarchaeia; order TCS64; family TCS64; genus RBG-16-57-9. The sequence goes on from CAYTVK010000009.1 coordinate 11,591, forward strand.
TCTAGCGGGCAAGAAAGAGGTTACCGCATTCCTAGACGGAGACCGCGGAGGCGACCTGATACTGCAGGAACTCATGCAGGTAGCTCCCCCAACATACATCGCGAGAGCCCCAAGGGGCAAAGAAGTAGAGGAGCTATCACCGGAGGAGATCCAGCAAGCCCTAGAGAGCAGAGAACCATTAGCAGCTCCTGGGGTCTCATCGGAGCTGCAGGAGTTATCCAAGGGATTGAAGGGAACTCTGGAAGCGGTGCTTATCAACGGGAAAGGCGAGAAGAGTGATAGAATTCCTGTTAGCGAACTCGTTGAAAAGCTAAAAGACTCCAAGGATGTTAAGGCGGTTGTCTTCGACGGCATAGTCACTGGGCGCCTCATTGATACGGCTCGGGAACATAACATCGAGACCGTGGTCGGTGAACGCGTAGCAGAAGGCGTACGTATTCCACGTGGAGTTGAAGTACGAAGCTTCAACGATCTAAATTAATCTCTTTATCCTTTTTTTCTTAATCTTCTACGAATAGCGGCATTACTGTTTGTCAACTCATTGAATATTGCCCCAAATGATTCCTCTGGAGCTAGTTCACGTTTGATGTAAACCCCTGTTCTACCTACTTTTGTGCGACGCTCAAGGATTCTCTCCCTTTGAAGAACTATCCTGGTGTCTACTCCCAGTTTCTTGGCCACAAATCCCTCAATGCCTATGATGGATGTCTCTATGTGACCCAACTCATTGGGCTCGATGAGAGTTAACGCCTTATTCACTCCGGGAACTCGTATGTCTTCAAGTAACTCACTGTATGTTATTCTCCCAGCGAAGCCTGTGAAGTCTTCCTCAGATAGACGCAGAGGCACCAGCGGGAAACTGTAGCAGTTTAGTTCATCAAGATAGATGTATGCCTTGGCTGCGTAGCTGGGGGTGGCTTGTACTATTACTCGGTTTACGTATTTTTTCCCAGCTGACTCCAACGTTGCCTCGATCATGGTTGGGGAAGGGGGGTTAGGAATGTAAACATCAATATCGCTTGTCTCGGATACATCTCCTCGCGCTATGCTCCCATACACGATATTGTAGATGTGTGCGTCACTGAGTGGCTTCATCATGTCTGCCGCAGATGACCGGAGTCTAGCTAGGTTCTTCCAGTGTTTCTCGGTGTAGATGACTTGGTTTCCCTGCAAGGTTTTCATTTGATGTTGCGGTCTCCTTATATTTTGAGGTTACCAACTACTGTGAGTCTATGTCATCTCAATTGAATACTCTGGGGTTGATCATCATTGCTTGGGCCGCATTCTACTTCATAGCCAAGCAGTTGAAACTGGATGAAAAGGGATGGGAAGTCGCCCCCCTCTATGCCCTGTATAAATCAACCCGCCTGAATGACATTATCCACCGCATCGCTAAACTAAACCCCGGAGCATGGAAGGTCATCGGAAACATCGGCATCGTCGCTGGCGTAGGCCAAGCAGGGTTCATCACATATATCCTGTTAAAGAACATCTGGAGCTTCATCTACGTACCGGAGCAAGCGTCCCCAGTTCAACCCCTCATACCCGGTGTTACCATCAGCGTAAACAGTCTTCCATGGTTTCTCCTAGCCGCGGGTATCATTATCATGACCCATGAGATAGGGCACGGTGTTATGTGCACAGTTGAGGGAGTCAGGGTAAAGACCGCTGCAGTGATGTTCGCGGTGATCACCTTCGGGGGGGCTGTTGAGCCCGAGGAGGAGGACATTAAATCTGCCTCAATCTGGTCTCGTATGAGAATCTATGCCATTGGAAGCTTTATTAACCTCTTAACAGGGCTGCTGACCATCCCTGTGTTCATAGCCTTGGGGAGCTCGTTGCCCGTTATGTGGATCGTGTTCTTCAACTGGATGTACTTCATCGCCATCAACCTAGCCATGATGAACATGCTCCCCATTGGACCCCTTGACGGTGGACAGATGTGGCGAGACTTTACCCAGAGGTTCAGTACCGGATCGATGCTCAGAACCGGTGCGACTTATGGCTTTATTGGGCTCATTTTGCTGAACATTGTTCTGAGCTTGTCCAAGTTTGGCTTTGTGCCGATATAACGTGATAAGCCTTTTCTAATCAACAACCCCTCAACCCACATCAAGCCATAATATCGGCATATTATGAGCTTCTTCCCTGCGCACAACGTTTTTACACGACACCTACAAGCTATAGATGCAGCGGTAGGTAGGACCGGGGAGCTAGCCCTGCCCCACACCTCAAACGGGACACATGGAGGGGTCAGTAACCTGCAAAGGGATCGGAAGCGGACTCCGAAAGACAAGGCGCTTGCCGTCGATGTCCTGCCCAGGGGGGTCGGTGGCTGTTCCGTGTACACCCGTAGGGGTGCAACTGGACGTTCAACGGGTGAACCTGGCCAGGCCCGGGAGGGAGCAACCTAAGCTCGAACATTTGACGCTCCCTGGATATCGGGACGGAGGAGGGTGCCTTGACACCTCTTGGTCCTAATCCGTGAACAGAGGGGGGGCTATCGCTGCACCTCTATGATTCTGCCTGAGTCCAGCGTTAGGCTGTTTTGGAATTCTTCTGCTAGGGCTTCGATGTGGCTGATTACTATTATCTGGTCGAAGTTTTTTGAGAGGTCTTCTCTGAGGAGTTGCATGAAGCCGTTGCGTCGCTGGACGTCGAAGCCACTGAGGGGTTCATCTAGGAATATGAATCCAGGTCGTGCTCCCCTGCTGCTTGGAATGGTGCTGATGGCGAATGCTAGGCGCAGTGCGAGGCTGAACTGGTCCTGTGTGGCTCCGCTGAAGACGCCTTTTCCTCGCCACTGTTTAGCTTCTCTGTCGTAGACCTCTATCCTGTAGTTTGCTTCATCGATTCGCGCCATGTTGTATCTGTTGTCTGTGAGGGTGGGGAGGAACTGCATCATGTTTTTCTCGACATTCTGCTTGACTCCGCCCATGATACTTTCCCTTGTAGTGTCTAGGAGTATGGTGGCTCTTCTCATTGCTTCGATTTTGAATTCTTCTTGTTTTGATTCTTCTTCCAGTGCCGGGTATTGTTCTTTGAGTTTCATTGTTTTCTCGATGATCTGATTGGACTCCAGTACATCGTTGTTTCTTTCCTGTTCTTCTCTCTCCAGTGAAGCTGATTTTCTGAGGTAAACATCTCGCTGTGTGCGCAGTTCTCTCGTTGTCTCCTCTACCTGTTCCCTTGAAACCCCTGACTCTTGCTCGATAATCTTGATCTGATTATCAAGCAGTTCTGCTCCAGATGCCTTTTCCTGTCTCTCTTTCTGAAGTGTCTCAAGGGTTAGGGCCAGTGCTTTGAGGCTGTCCGCCTTCTTCTGCAGGCTTCCTTTTTCCGCTACGCATCCGGTGAGGGTTTCGTTATCTTCCTGAATCTCCTTTCTCAGCTTGTTCAGGGTCGTTGAGTCTGTGAGGGAAACCATCGCCCTGTATTCTCTTGGTTTTTCTGGTAGCTGGTTTAGCTCTCGGGTTATCCCTGTCTCTGTATCAGTCTGGGCTTCTTTTACTTCTTGGAGCTCTGATTCGAGTCTCATTATAGCCTCATAGTAGTCCTGTATTCTGGATCTCTCGCCAAGCATCTCTTCTCTTTGGATTCGTGTTTCGTTGATTTCCTTCTCAAATTTACTTGGATTGTTGACTGAGACCAGATAACCTCCTGCCAGCAGCAGAATTGCTCCTAATGCTGCTCCGACCCAAATAGCAGATGATGCAGAATACAAGATAATTAACAGCCCTAAAACAGCAGTCGCTACACCGCCGGTTCTCATATTTCTGGCGCTTCCTCTCTTCGCCTCAGCTTCTTTTTCTTGGTCTTCAAGCCTTTTGATGCGGTCTTCGCTTCCCTTAGATTCACTGAGGCGTTCCTGTGTTGACTCAAGCTCTGTCTCCAATCTGGCTGCATCATTTCGGAGCATGGTAGCCTTGTTGAATAGCGTCGATATTTCCTCTATCTTTCCCAGCGCATCCCTAACGGGTGTATATTGTTCAATTTTCTCGTTGAGTTCCCCTATTCTATCCTTAGCCTCGGCTGCCTCGTTGTGCTGACGATGGTTCTCAGATAGCCTCACCTCTATGTTCTCGAGGGCTGATTCTGTATCCCTTAGATTATCAAGCAATCCAGTTAGCCGCTGAGTTTTCTCAAGCTCTTCATCTACCTCCCCGAGTCCTTCCTCAACCTCTTTCTTCTCCCCCTCTATCTCAGTGAGACGTGTCTCGGCTGTTTCTCTTCTCTTCTCAGCCTCCTCGTATTCCAGTTTCGCTTGCTCCGCCCTCTGCAGCTCCATCAGAGTGTTTGAGTGAATCTTGTCGAGGTCGTCACCCTCCTTCTTGAGGCTGCTCTTTGCCTCCACGAATGCTTCTAGGTTCAGGAGGCTGCTCATGGCTTTGATGCGTTCCTGCTTGTTTGCGTCCTCTAGTTTTCCTAGTTCTTTCTGTTCTACGAGGCAGCTGTTTAGCAGGGCGTCGCTGTCGATGCCGTGTAGTATCTCGTTGAGTTCGTTGTTGACGTTTCGTGCCCCTGTTGTTACCCTGCTGAGGTTTCCATCCTGTTCACGCTTATTGAGCAGGTGTATGTTGTTTTTCTTTCGATATAGTTCTCTTCGAACCTGATACTCTGTGTCATCGATGCTGAACTCCAGCTCCACGATGGCTTCGTCTCGCCCATAACAGATGATGTCCTCGTTTCCAGCGTTCTTGCTGGGTCGTAGGGGCATCCCGTAAAGAGCATAGTGGATGGCTTCCATGAGTGTGCTCTTACCGCTCTCGTTTCTTCCCACCACAAGCAGCCGTCCATCCGGGAACAGGAGCCTGTCCTCGATGTCTAGGCGTTTGAAGCCGCTTGCCTTGAGGGAGATGAGTTTGAACATTACCCTTCTCGCTCCTTGAGATAGTATTCGATAGCGTAGTTCATCGCCTGCTGCCAGAGTTTCTTGTCTTCACCGCTGCTCTTCTCCACAGCCTCTAACGCTACTTCTTCAAGTCTTTTTCTCGGGTTCAAACCCTCGCTGGGGGTGAACTCAAGTCCTTCCCCTGTTGGCTTGATCCTGTCGATTAGTTCAAAGTAGAAGTTCTGTGCGGCCCCGATGGAGCCTATTTCCGTGAAGTCTATCTCGGTGTATTTTCTGAAGGGCAGCTCTCCTTCTAGAACCAACTGGAGAAGCCCATCGCTGTCTGAAGCCTTCTTCACCTCATCAATTATGGATTCATTTATTCTATCATGCTCTGTGTGGCTCGTGTGGAGCTTCAGCTGCATCATGGGCTGGCTCTCAACTGGAATATATTTGATCTCTATTTCTCCGTCCTCGTAGTCGATTACCACGAAGCCTGTTTTCTGCTCCCATTCACCGAAATCATAGTGCTCCGTGTGTCCTGGGTAGATGACGTGGCTGTCGTTGATCTTTGTGGAGATGTGTTCATGGATGTGCCCCATTGCGTAGACCTGTATCTGGGGGTTCCGTTTGATGCTCTCCACCTTGATCACAGGCTCCTCCCAGATGGGTGGAGCTATCTCTTCGATGCTGTAGTGAAGCACCGCTATGTTCAGATCTGAGCCAGCTGGGATGCTCATATCTTTAAGGGGGTCGTCTTTTGGTGCTAGGTTCCTGTTGTAGCTTATCCCAGCGATGGAGATCTCTACTCCGTCTACCCTCTGCTGGTATTGCTGGAACTCGGTGTAGCTCTCAAATACCTTTGCGAGCCCAGCCTCGGCGAGGATCATGTGGGGGCTTGCCCCATCCCGTTCATTGGCTGGGGCTTCATGGTTCCCAGCTGCGATATATGCCTCAACGCCGTTGTCTTTGAGGGTCTTGAATGCCTCCACTACGCGTGCGCGTGGTGGGTTTCGGGGGGATAGTTGATCGAATAGGTCTCCTGTGTTGATGTAGATGTCTGCCTTGTTCTCAACGGCGTACTTGATAGTCTCCCACCATGCTTGACCTATTCTTCGGCGACGCTCGGCGAGCTTAGACCCCAGCTTCTGGTTATAGAGGTTCAGGTGATTATCGCCTGTGATTACTATCCGTACCACTTTACCACCTTGACTTGGGTTCCTTTATCTCGGCTTTCTCTGGCTCCATCTTCTTCTCTCGGTTATATGCTTCCAGGGCTCTGCTCAGTGCTTCGTCGAGGTCTATGTCGCTTCCCCCCTCTCCGCTGGTTCTGCCTGATACTTTGATCATTGTGGGTATTTTTGTGAGTTCTCCCACGACTATTGCTTCTCCCTTGTTGAGTCCAGGCAGGTCGTTGAATAGGTCTTCGCTGAGTCCCTCGCTGCTGCGGCGTACAGCGCTCATGTCATCTGGGTTAGTTAGGCGCATGATTATCTGGCTGTTACACTGGCTCAGTACGTTGCTGCTGATCTTGCCCGGTCTCTGGGTGACCACCATCAAGAATATGCCGAATTTTCTTCCCTCTGCGGCGATCTTCTCGATGATTTCAAGGCACGCTGATCTGACAGCGATCTGTGTTCCCGGCGCGAAGTTATGAGCCTCCTCAAGCACCACAAATATTGGGTACTGGAGTCCACCGGTTACCGCTAGGTTCCAAACATCGTCGAGGGTCTTCTGGACTATATACTGGGATACGTTTCTCTGCAGCCCAGCTAGGTCAATGACGCTCATATGTTTGGGCTTGATGAGGTCATCGATGGGTATGTTCTGGCTACCCCAGACGCTGTAGCTGACGAGTCTCCTGATGTAGTTAGCTGCGCTGCCAGCTGCCTCTCGTCGCTTGCTGTCTTCTTCCGTTATCGCCATCTGGTTCAGTCTATCCATTAGCTGTTTTGGGCCATAGAGGCCCTCAAGTGCTTTCAATGCGTCTGTGATGGCTGCCCTGATGTTCACCCAGCCTGAGCTTATTCCAGCGACCTCGAAGATCTGGTTATCGGTTAGCTTGCTGAAGTCTATGGTGTAGCTGTCTGTGCCCCCCACGTCCTCGTCGCTGTATCTTCTGCCCTTGATGCCGGGGGGTCTGTATATTACAACGTTTTCTGCGATGGCTGTGGGTTTATCGTCGCGGGTCTTCTTCATCTTGACGTAGTCGCTGTTGGGGTCCAGCACTATGACTGTGGCTCCTAGGGGGATTAGATTCTCCAGTATCAATCCTACGAGGTAGCTCTTACCTGCTCCAGTCTGGGCGATTACTGCAACATGTTTCCTGAACCCGTTGGGGTCTATCTGGACTCTCACCTCATCCCTTGTGATGAGTCCCCCCACAGGGATTCCTTTTCCCTTGTTTTTAGTGAAGAATCGTGACAGAAGTTCTGATGGTGCCACGTAGACTTCCTGTCCTGGTATGGCTGCGCTTCTCGGTACAATTACCTCGTTTCTATCGTTGAGGTATCCAAGCACTTTGGCTGTACCGTAGACCTTGGTGGTAGCCGTGTATCTGCTGATTAGCTTCTCAAGCTCATCGAGGCTGAGTCCCTGCCCCAGTATATCACTGTAGTTGCTTATCCTGTCCACCTGCGCCAGTACATCAACGTGCTTTATCTCGTCACCCACACGTTCCCTGACCCTCGGGATTACGATGTATTCATGTCTCGGTGGGTAGCTTTCTAGGTCGCTTACGAAGACGAAGCTACCTGTTTCTACTTCTCCTACTACGTATCCTGCTTTCTTCTCCATCAATTACTGAACCTCCTTGTTGAACGATCATATTCTACTGGGAACCCCAGTTCTTTACCCAGCACCGACTTGTAAACTGTATCCACGGTCTTGACTCCAAGTCGCACCTCGTGATCCACGATATACAGTAACGCATTATACACGTCTCTTCCACCGAAGTCCGACGTTATCTGCTGAACCACCTCGGCTACTTTCTCGGGTGGGATGAACTCGAATGGTCTCACATCTGTTATCTTTTTACTTATACCGAGGCTGCAGGCTGGAATATCTATTCTTAGGGGCTGGGCATCAGCTTTGGGAATTATGTGGAACATGGCGATGGCTGGGGAATACGGGATGTTTGAGATTACCTGCGTAGCCCAGTCTCGTTTATCTGGTGATATTCTGCTGAAGTACCTGTCCCTGTATTTCTCTGGGTTATCCTCAAGCTGCTGAATCTCCTTGGCTATCGCGTAGTCTCCGATTAACAGCGGCGTGGTGTACCCTGTTTCTCCCTGCTTCCACCTGTACATAAGCTCTACGTCAAGGTACTCTGGGTCCTCTATGTTCGGGTAACTCGTAGATAGTAACGCTGTTGTGAGTACACGTGTCTTACTAAACTTGCTAACACCCACAAGCATTACGTCACGTTTCTCACATTCATCGAATAGTCTCTGCATCGCAGCCAGCAGCTCCAGTGGAAGCTGATACCATCCCCTGAGACTTAGCTCCTGCAGTAGATGGGTAAACCTGCCATACAGGTTTCCGTCTATGAGAACAATGCTCTTTTCCTGAACATCTTCAATGTTATCCAATACTATCTCGATCTCGATGAGGTCCCTGAGTATCCTCTCAAAACCCGTGATCACATTATAGTCCCGGATTCCCTTCACCATCTCGAACCTTAGCTTGGGCTTATTGTAGTTGCCTGTGCCAAGCATCAACGCCCTGATTATGAAGAAATCCACACCATTGCTCAGTGTTCTTGAGGCGCTGCTGCTATCCACGCTGTACTCCTCTGTAAACAGGTTCATGGGCTCAGGCAGCCTATGCCAGTGATTTTCCAGCTCCTCTTTCAAGATAGACTCTATTTTACTCTGTTTCTCATCCAGTCCGAATAGCTGCTGGAAACTGGTCTTCTTCTGATCAATCTCCTGAACAAACTCACCGATGAACCTCAACAACAGTGCCTCCGCTAAACTGTCAATAGGATTTAGCGCTAATATAATGGTTTACTGAATAACCGTGAGGCTGAGGGGTGGCTGAAACTGGCTACCTGCTCGTCTTCGGCTTGTACTTCTTCTCCTTGTACTTGCCGGTAAGCCGTACATGGGTGCCCTTCCGAGTTACGGCTGACTCTATGGATTCATCCATGTTCTTACACTCATCCGCCCACTCGCATTCCTCGCACTCAAACTCTAAGCCAAACATTCCAATGCATTCGGGTCTTGGTCCTCTAGGCATAGATGAAAAACCATGAAGGATAAAGTAAAAACCTATCGAAAAAAAGGAGATTAGTGGATGTTTCTAGCTGTCTCGATGAAGTCACTCATCTTGAAGGGAAAAAGCTCCGCAAGCTCCTCAGCCTCACCACTGGGGACTCCTTGCTCTATTAGGTGCCGCTTGAACTCCCGCTTGGCGCGTTTATAGCTCATACTATAGTTCACTGCCCAGGCGGGTGCCCTAACCAACAATCCCAGTACCGCGGGAATGGTGCGAAGGGTGGTCCAGGCGCTCACGGTTTACTCCTCGTCCCTGTAGTGATGCTCGCCGACCTTGAACTCGTTCACCATGCCCTTCCAGTTGGTCACTGTCTGCATGTACTCGCGAGTCATCTTCATGGCCTCGTCCTCTGGGATGCCTCCTTCGATGAGGGTCTTCCTGAACTCGGCTACGCTCTTTGCCATGTCTTTGGCTGCCTCGGGGCTGAAGAATGCTCCGATAATGCCTTTGATCATGCTGGGTACCTTGTCGGAGACCGTGTCTAGTATGTAGGCGATGTCTTCTGGGGACTCGACTGCTTCTCTTCTGTGTCTTTTTGGATGTTCGTCCATTTCTTTCACAATACAATAGAGGGGTGATCACTGTACTTAGGCGATCTGGAAAAAAGTGATCACTTGTTGATCAATGATAAATTACTGAGAATCCATGTAATGGTATGGCATCTGTTTCTGATCCCCTCGCCTTCTTCACGCGTATCTATGACTGGGTTGACGCCAACGTTGTTAACATCATCACAACGGGCGTCGTGCTGATCATAATCTTCGTGATATACTCGTTGCTGCTAAGAGAGATAGAGAAACTCAGGAAAAACGAGGTAATTGACCACAATACGGCCTTCCTGTTCCGCCGAATATCCAAATGGACTCTATACATCCTGTTCGGCGTCCTCGTCTTCAACACGTTAGGCATCAAGATTGGCTTCTTCCTCGGCCTATGGGTGCTCGCAGGCGGTACTATAATCGGCTTCGCATCCATGAGCACCATCGGGAACGCCCTCGCTGGAATCATTATCATGGTGAGCAGGCCCTTCAAGATCAGGGACAGGCTCTTCTTCCAGAGTCAGTACGTGGTTGTGGAGGATATTGACCTCATATACACTCGGATGAGGACACTGGACAATGTCGTGATATCGGTCCCAAATCAGCTGATACTTGAAACCGTCATCGCTAACCAGAGCGTCTACGATGTGGTGCGCAGAAACATCGTGGCCACGGTTGACTACACCGAGGACCCAGCAAAGATAAAGGGTATCCTGCTTTCGGCTATTGA
>CAYTVK010000010.1:0-20076 GCA_964441725.1 uncultured Candidatus Bathyarchaeia archaeon
CTAATGACTCTAAAAACACGGTAACCCACCCTATCTAAAAAAGTCAAAAACAAAACAAAAACCAACAACAAAATAACATCAAAAAAGCAAAAAACGGATGAGAAAAACACCTCCTCCATTTAAATAACCTTTTAATCAAGCACCAGAAAATACAGACCAAGAAATAAATACTTTAAATACCCACCACTCACGCACCGTTTAAAAGAAACCAAACCACCCCAAAGAAGGAACACAGATGCCCAAAATACACCTCAAATCCTACGGATGCAGCGCAAACACAGCAGACGCAGAGATAGCCCGAGGAGCCCTCACCCAACACGGACACACACTCGTAGAGACACCAGAGGAAGCAGACATCAACATCATAGTAACATGCGTGGTCAAGACACCCACCGAGCAAAAAGTATCGAGGGAACTACGCGAACTTGAGGCATCTGGAACCCCCCTGATAGTGGCAGGCTGTATGCCAAAGTCCATGACAGCGCAGGTGAAACGCCTCGTACCCAAGGCAAGTCTTGTGGGGCCAGATGATTTAGAGAAAATCACAGAAGCCGTTGAGAATACTCTAAACGGGAAACAGGTAACGTACATCAATGGTGAACCCACTGACAGGACTTGTCTTCCGAGGGTAAGAGAGAATAATCTTGTTCACATCGCGCCTATCAGCACAGGGTGTCTGGGTAATTGCAGCTATTGCATCGTAAAATATGCAAGAGGGCACCTCTTCAGTTTCCCGGCTGAGAAGATAGTTCCGGATATATCAGCCGCTGTTGCTGATGGATGTCGTGAGGTCTGGGTAACCGCTGAGGACACCGCTAGCTACAATGATAATGGGACAAGACTCCCCCAGTTACTGAATATGATAACGGAGGTTGATGGTGATTTTAAGGTGAGAGTTGGAATGACTACCCCAAATCAGCTTGAGCCCGTTCTGGATGATCTACTGGTCTCATTGAAGAGCTCCAAGCTATACCAATTCATACATATCCCAATACAGGCTGGAAACGACGAGATACTGCAAAAAATGAGGCGCAGATACACAGTACAAGAGTTCAAAGACGTGGTGCTGCGGCTCAGGGAAGCCTACCCTGACATAGGCATCAGCACCGACATAATATGCGGCTTCCCCGGAGAAACCATGACCCAGTTCCAGGAATCCCTTGATCTCATCAAGTGGCTCAGACCCGATGTACTCAACATCAACAGGTTCTGGGAACGACCCGGCACAGAAGCGAGCAAGATGCAGGGAAGGCTTCATGGAAGGGACACAAAGGAGAGGTCAAGGTTGATGACCAAGCTCTGGAAAGAGATAGCAGTTGATGTGGGCCAGAAATGGGTCGGTTGGGAGGGAGATGTGCTTCTCACAGAGTATGGGAAAACCGAAACAAAGGTAGGTAGAAACTTCGCCTACAAGGCGGTTGCGTTGAAAACCGATGCACCTCTGGGTAGTGTTGTGCGTGTCAGGGTGAAGAAAAGTGGGGGCGGCTACCTTACAGCCGTAGAAATAAAATAGGGCTACTTTGGTCCCTGTGATTCGACGTACTCCTCAACGTCTCTGATAAGCTCTATGCAGTCAAAGACTACGCCGTTCTTTATGGTCCAACGGACTCCTCCCCCATGAGTGACAGATAAACCGTCCTCACCGTAACGGTTGACACCAGTACCATACATCACCTTGAAGTTATCCAGCGGGTTACCATCTATAACAGCGAGATCAGCTGGGGCTCCCTGTCTTATCCCGTTAGCCAGCTCCGTATTTCCCAGCGTCTTCTGGGCATTAGTAGTGGCTATCTTTATCACATCGATGGGGTGAATGCCTGCTTCTTGGAATAGCTCAAGCTCACGGATCATGGCGAAGCCAAATAAGGCATAGATAAAGGCAGTGTCTGTGCCTGCTGTTAATATGCCTCCGTTATCAAAGAAGTACTTTACCCACTTCATCCAGATACTGTACTTCTGCTTCCAAGCGATCTCGTCGCTCGTCTTCCAGTTGAAGAAATGCGTCGCGTGCCTACCAGGGCTCGGACTGTAGGCTTCCCACAGCTGGCGTACAGTGTACTTCTCGTGCCATGGAAGCGATTTCACTCGCTGGTAGTCTCTATGCCCTTCGTATACCACCATGGTTGGGTCCCAAACCGTCTTGTTTGCCAGCAATGTGTCGAATACCTGTTTCACTCGCTCAGGATACTTGTCTGCCTCTGTCCATATGTATCCGCTCATCCTGAATCTGTCCACCTCGTTACTGTAATTGTAGTCAGGGGGGAAGCTCTGGGTGCCCGGTAAAGCAGCCTGTGGGATACCGTAGGTGTGCTCGATGCTAAGCATCTCCTTCGCAGCGTTGCTGGTAATTAACGCGTTTAGCTCACTGTTCTGGGCGTGATGAATCGCTATGCCCCCCGGTAGACCTACTCTGCGGGCTTCATCAGCTATGGCTTCTAGCATCTCGGCTGTAACATGAGGCCGTGGGATCATCTTGATACCATCCACACCAAGCTCCTTGAGATTCCTTACAGCTTCCCGTGACTCCTCAACGGTATGGGCTTCAGCGGGCCAGCTGCCAAGCACCATGATCCTCGGGGCCACTATCTTGTTCTCCTCGCTGAGTTTCTTGTGTTCTAGGAGTTTTTCATCGGTTCCGAACCCGCATGTTCTGATTGTGGTTATTCCGTGGGCGAGGCACAGCTTGTACGCGTATTCTGTTCCCTTTGGGCCACATTTTTCGTCGGCGATGTTGATGTGGATGTGCATGTCCACTAGGCCGGGGATGACGTACATTCCCTTTGCCTTGATGATGTGCTCCGCCTCCGGGCGCTTGACATTGTATCTTCCAAGGCTGATGCTATCCACGTTCACAATATCCTTGATCTTACCATCTTCAACGAGTATATCACAGGGGCCATAAGGTGGCGTTCCTTTTCCATTTACTATCATGGCGTCTCGTATCACGAGACTCTTGTATATTTGACCAGTTGACATAACTATGAAATCGTCTCTGGCTTGAAATAATTACCCACTAAAAGCCTATCAACATGTACGAATAGAATACTTGAGCAACGATGTTGAGAGGCGAGAAGGTGAGGATCAGGCCACTGGAGCGAGATGACTTGGATTGGTTCACAGAATGGAATAACGATCTCTCTTACACGGGTCTATATGAGCCTCTTGAGGTAAACAGCATGGATCGTGTGGAGAAGTGGTATGATTCTGAGAAGAGTTCCGAGTGGTGGGTTATCGTTGATGAATTGGATGACCCTGTGGGGCAGCTCGTAACTGGTCAACACGGTGACTGCTACTGGATAGGGTACATCATGCACCCTGATCACAGGGGAAAAGGGTATGCAACCGAGGCCGTTAAGCTACTGGTTGATTATCTCTTCAGGGCCAAGCAAATTGTGAGGATTCAAGCAGAGTGCAGCCCAGATAACCATCCCTCGGTGAGGGTTCTTGAGAAGGCCGGCTTCATATATGAGGGGTTGAGGAGAAAAGCTGTCTTCATACAGGGGAAGTATTTGGATGGCGCGATGTACAGTATTCTCAGGGACGAGTGGACGCTTCAGATTAGTTAGGTAGAGCTTTTTCAGTATTTACTATATTTTTTACATTGATCTAGATTTGTTAAGAATTAAAAGGAACCCATGGGATGGCTCTTGATACCATCCGGTGGCTGTAATACGATTAGAAAAACAAGCCTTGATAAACTAAGAAACTTTCTTCCCCTTAATCTCAGAGTGTTTCTTGTCATCATATTATTCGTCATTGTAATAATGTCCTTCCGTGGTTCATCCCGTTCAGAGGCGATAAGCTACATTCTTGATGTCCCATACTATGATCAGCAGACCAGTTACTACTGTGGCCCAGCCTCAGTTATGATGGTGTTGAAGTACACAGAGGGTATCCGTGTCTCACAGGATCAACTCAGCACAGAGTTATCAACCGACTCCAAAACTGGTGTCACTCTTAAGGGTCTGATGGATGAGCCATTTATACACAGGGAACTCTCAGACGTCAGGGAAAGCAGACTTACAGTAGACCAGCTGAAGAAAGAGATCACGTTGGGGTATGCCCCCATATTGCTGATATGGTTTGATTCACGACATGAGGCAGGTCACTACGTGGTGGCTACTGGATTCAATGAGACAGGTGTCTTCGTGAATGATCCTTGGCCTATGTTTCTAGGTAAGCCTGAGGGCAGAAAGACGGGTTCGTTTGTTTACCTGAGCGATGATGAGTTGCTTGATCTCTGGTCTTTTAGTAGAAACTGGGCGATAACAGCTGACTATACTCCAAGCTCTGATACGCTCGTTAAGGTAAATGTTACTCTGAGTGGGCTTCCAGACAGACTAAAGACGAGTCTCAGTCTTAACGGTAAATCACTAGAGACCTTTGCTGTGGGTGAGAAAGTAGCTTTGATGCTTGTTGATGGGCCGCATATTCTCTCAGTCAATACAGTGGTATACGACGATAATGGCACAGGATACTACTGCACAAATAATCTGCAACAAGTTGAAACCAGTGAAAGTATTATTTTCTCATACAAACTTCTGGATAGATGAGAATTAACCCATAAAAGAGAAAAACACAGTCCACTTATCACATGTAGTGGTTACCCCAGTGACAATATATCTTGAGCTAATCAACAGGATGGCAAGCCGAGGAGACATAGATGGTGTCATCCAGTTAGCGACTTGGGTAACCGAGAATGAGGGAAAAAACGAGGCATTGGCAAAACAACTCATCGAGATAGCTGAGAGTCAAACAACTGCTGCTCCCTCGCAGCTAAGAATACTGTATGAAGCAGTGGAAAAGCTAAGCCAGACCAAAAA
Organism: uncultured Candidatus Bathyarchaeia archaeon; assembly: GCA_964441725.1. Taxonomy (GTDB): domain Archaea; phylum Thermoproteota; class Bathyarchaeia; order TCS64; family TCS64; genus RBG-16-57-9. Next base: position 4,824 of record CAYTVK010000010.1, read on the forward strand.
ATCAAACCAGATTGCCATAAGGAAACTAAAACAATTACAGTCATCACAGAAGTCAACAGTGGCATCTCGGTCTCGTAGAGAGATATTTCCCAACACAGTGGAAAATCACCTTAGCTACGCACGGTTTTACAACTCCATCGATAACCCAGAAGAGGCCGAGTATCATTATAAACGGGCTATAGAGATGGGAAAATCAGCTGAGGCCTACATTATTTATGCTCAGTACCTTGAGGAGAAGAATAAGATCGATGAGGCCATTGCGCAGTACCAAGAGGCGCTGGTGATTGAACCTAATGACTCTGTGGTCCACAACAATGTTGGACTATTATATTATCAGCAAGGCAGACTCGAAGAGGCATCAAACCACCTGAAGGAGTCTCTGGTCAGTGAACATGACTCCACCACCATGAACAATCTCGCGAACGTGCTCGCTGATATGGGGAAGAAAAAGGACGCCGAGGGGTTATACAAACAGAGTCTAAAAAACAATCCAAACGACTCAGATGCCCATAACAACTACGCGATGTTTCTATGGAACCAGAAACAGGCCGAGAAAGCCGATGAACACTTTAAAGAAGCCATCAAACTGAGCCACGAAGACCCCACCATAAGACGCAACTATATCAAGTTCCTTACGGAGGAAAAAAAATACCGAGAAGCCGAGAAGCAGTACCGGTATCTCTCCGTACTGGAGCCCAAGGACCCAGAGGTGTATCTAAACATGGGCGTGGTCTTACTCAGGCTTGGAAAGCTTGATGATGCAGAAAAATATCTGCGAGACGCCCTGCATCTATCCCCCGATAACTCAAATATTCACCTTAACTACGCTTTTCTATTAACCAAGAAAGGCAGCATTGTTACCGCGGAATCTCATTACCTGAAGGCCATTGAAAAAGGTGAGACCTTTGCTGATAACTACATAGCGTATGGGCTGTTCTTAACTCAGCAGCAGAGATTCGATGAAGCCGAGGAGAATTTCCAGAAATCCATAGAGATAGACCCAAAACTCCCCCAAGGAAGACTCTACTACGCCCGTCTTCTATCAGATATAAAACGAGACAAGGACGCTGAGGAGCAGCTAAGAACTGGCTTAGAGTATAGCCCACATGACCCTGAACTCCACCTCTTCTACGCCCAGTTCCTATCGCGATGTGGTAGACCGACTCAAGCCGATCATCATTTCCTGGAGTCACTAAAATATGACTCAATGAACCCCAGAGCCCATTTCAGCTACGGGATTCACCTCAGCAGCCACGGATTAAAGGATAAAGCCATTATACATCTCGAAAAAGCGGCTGAACTGGATTCTCAGTATCTTTCATTAGTAAAATCAGCTATGGAGCTTTGATAACTCATTTTTCGTAAATATGTATGTCATAGGTTACACCTACACAATCCTATAAACTAATTTCAGAGATAAAGTCTCAAACAGGTGAATAGTCAATGACCGTTGAATTAGAAGTGGCGTCTCACGTTGTCCCAGCAAAGAGCATCGAGGACATCGCAAAGGAAGCCACACCCAGAATAGCGATTCTTGGCGTAGGTGGTGGCGGATGCAACATGGTTACATGGATGGACAAGAAAGTCATCGGCGCCCGCACAGTAGCACTCAACAGCGACGCACAGCACCTCACTACAAGCAAGGCAGGGAGCAGGGTGCTCCTCGGATACGAGCTCTGCGGTGGACTTGGCTGCGGAGGGTTCCCGGAGCAGGGAGCGAAGGCAGCGGAAGAGTCGGCGATGGAGATCGAGCAGGCAATAGGCGAGGCAAATCTCGTGTTTATTGCATCGGCTCTCGGTGGAGGAACAGGTACAGGCGCATCCCCTATAGTGGCTAAGATTGCGCGCGAGATGGGCGCTCTCACAATTGGAGTGGTTACCATTCCCTTTAACGTTGAGGGAACAAGGCTCGTCAAGGCAAAACAGGGACTAGCAAGCTTGGTAGATCTCTGTGATAGTGTTGTAGTCATCGATAACAATGAGCTGCGGAATGTTGCTGGTAAGCTACCTGTAAGAGAGGCATTTGCCGTCGCAAACGCGAGGGTTACTGACTTCATCAACAACATGACGGAGACTCTTAGCGTACCCGGCATCATGAACCTTGACTTCGCTGATATCAAGGCCATAATGATGGGCGGCGGAATCTGCGCCATTGGTTTCGGTGAAGGAAGCGGAGGAACCAAGGTTGAGGATGCGGTCAGCAGAGCGCTTGACAACCAGCTACTTGACATCGAGGATATCTCCGTTGCACGAGGCGCACTTGTTCACATCGAGGGCGGGGAGGATATGACGCTTGAAGATGTTAACAGGGCAGGCGAGATGGTGCTTGACAGTATAAATCCCGATGCGCGCGTTGTTTGGGGTAGCAAGATCAATCCATCTCTTGATGGTAAGATTAGAGCGACCGTTGTACTTGCAGGCGTGGAGAGTCCGTTCCTCATGACTGAGAAGAAATCAGTCACGGTATCAAAGCCTCAATCAGCCAAGGTATCTAGCAAGAAAAAAGCCTAAACCCTTTTTCTTTTTAATCAATTTTTCGTAGCGGCAAGACTAGTCTGATTATTGTACCTTTCTCGCTGCTTGATTTTATACTCAGTGAGCCGCCCATTGACTCTGCTGCGTTTTTGCAGAATGCAAGTCCCAGTCCGCTGTGGCCTTCCTTCGTTGAGTTAAATGGTTTGAAGATGGTTTCCATCCTAGACTCGGGAATGCCTGAACCAGTGTCACCCACATCGATGGAGACCAGATCATCCTTCGCAGTGACCTTTACAGAGAGTGAGCCACCGCTTGGCATGGCCTCAACAGCGTTTGAGAGAAGGTTATTCATTATTCTTGTGAATTTCTCTTCATCAACCTCAGCCAGCAGTATGCCCTCATCATACTGTGTCTTGACTCTGATGTTTCTCGGGAACCGCGACTTCTCAAGTACGCCTCGTACTTTCTGGTTGATCTCGATGAATCCCTTGATGTTCACCGACTGGTTTATGGTCTCCTTGATGATCTCTGATATATTCTGGGCCTCATCGGCGTGCTCATCTATGGACTTCACTAATCTAGGCAGCATCTCTGGACTGATACGCAGTATCCCGGCTGCGTTCAGTATACTGAGGATGTTCCTCTGAAGATCTCCGCTGATTAAGGTGGTCGCCTTCTCTGCGTTATCAAGAACCCCAAGTGCGTAATTGAGCCTCTCGCGTTTTTCCTCTTCCTCTCTCTGCTCCAGCGCGTGAGCGTGGATTCTGTTGAAAGCAAAAGCCACATGATAAGCTAGAGTCTCAAGCAGTTTTCTATCAGCTTCCGAGAAGTCATTCAGCTTACTACTCTCAACATTAAGAACGGCAACTGTCTCTCCGTTGAGCACAGCAGGAACAGCTAGCTCTGATTTGAACTCTGTATCTCCTCTAACAAAGTCTGAACATGTTGATACATCAGATATTAGTACGCTCTGGGCGTCACGGGCAGCCTTTGTTGTTACCCCGCGCCCAATAAGGGGAAGAGTCATTTCAATAGATGGAACCCCTCTAGTAGCCAAAGTTAAGAGATTGCTACCCTCAACGATGTGAAAAGTAATAGCACGCTGGTTGAAAACGGTCTCCATGATGTCAAGCGTAGTTTCCGAGACCTCCTGAATGCTTGATGTATCGCTTAGTCTCGTCGCCTGTTGATATATTGCCTCTAGTCTATCCTCGTTTCTCTTCCGTTCCGTGGTGTCCCTGATGAAGCAGAGGTACGCTTCATCTCCCCTGTAGTTTATCTGGCTCACGCTGATCTCAGCGTTTTTCAGTGAACCTGACTGGGTTCTATAATTAACTTTGACGATATAGTTCTCGGCGCTGTCTCTTTTTGGTGGAAATATCTTATTCTCATCTACGAATAACTCATAGACTTCTTTTCCCAGGCAACTCTCTGTATCCTCTATACCCATCATGTTGCAGGCTGCCTTATTCAGAAAAGCCACCTTGTTATCCACGATGATAACAATCGCATCTCTGCTCTCTTCGACTACCTTCCTATAGAGCTCCTCAGCCCTATGCTTCTCGACATTGTGCTTGATACGTTTCGCCAGTACCTGATAGTGGGTGGGTTCTGTCTCTTTCCTCAGATAATCATCCACGCCCGCAGAGAAGGCAAGTTCAGCGACTTCCTCGCTACCCTGACCCGTGTATAGAATGAATGGGACATCGCTCTTCTCCCTGACCTTCTGAGCTAGCTGGATGCCGTTCATGGACATCATCTTGTAGTCGCTTACTATGCAGTCGTAGTTTTCCTCTTCCTGCTTCTGCAAGGCTTCTTCGGGGGTTGAAACTGAGTCGATCTCTACGTCTTTGTCTATTTGTTCTAGGAATAGTTTTGTGAACTCCAACTGGTTTTCCTCGTCATCCACGTGTAGAATTTTTAGAGGCTTTTCACCAGTCATTTTGTTCACTGTGATATTACTATATTGAAGTGTTATTGGGTTGTTTAAAGTTAATAATGTTTGGAATATAAGTTGTGCTTAGTTTTTTGATTTTTTTGTTGATGACGTGTTATCATTTTTATGTTAAGTTGCGTGATTATGTATCGATTTGTGATTAGAGAAAACACCTGATTTTTGTCACCATAAAATGAGATAATTATAATATAGATGGACGAAAATCACATGTGGATAAATATAAAAACCAAACCGGAACCCAATAAGCAATGGCTCCACAGAACGAGATACTTCCAGCGGTCATCGCCCAAAATCAAACAGAACTAGACCTGATGCTGGAAAAGATACCCTTCGCAGAGAACATAATGCTGGACCTCATGGACGGAAAATTCGTAAACGCCTCCTCTCTAGACTTCCCAATGAAGCTACCAGAGGGTCCAAGATACCAGCTTCACATGATGGCAGTAGACCCTCTTGAACGAATCAAGCATATTTCCACACAGGTGGACACAGTGATTCTCCACGCTGAGACACTGGAAAACATAGAAGAATCCATAATGTATGTCAAACAGAAAAAACTTGACATATTCATCGCGTTAAACCCAGAGACCCATACATCAGTGGTTGAGCCTCATCTGCATAGCCTTGATGGAGTACTGATTATGTCTGTGAATCCCGGCCAATATGGGGCAAAGTTCCTCAAAGAGCAGCTGCAGAAGGTGCGAAGCCTCAGGGAAAAGTCACGGGAGATAAATCTGGAGGTGGATGGAGGAATGAGTGATCAGACAATAGGACTAGCTGTGGCGGCGGGGGCGAACATGATCGCCAGTGGTTCATTCATAATGAAGAGCAAGAGTCCTGAAACAGCTTACAACTTGTTAAAAGTCTTCTTCGAATAAAAGGGGGGAGGGGTATAAACCATCCTCATCTGAAAACATCCTCTTTTCATAAAATAGGCTCCAGATTTGCCCAGATTTGGTCTCAATGTAAGCAAAAAACGTACTTGATCGCCCGTGAAATATATACAAAAAGCGTTGTGGTAAGCGTTTTTTATAGGCAGAATAAACATCGTTTGGACAGTCTTTTATCATCCATGAACAAAATAATGTGGCGTTATGGAGAAGAATGGCATTCCAGTCGTAATCGAGGGACAGAGGATTAAACTCCGAGTATTTCGGCGCTTCTTCTACCCCATACAGATGAAGCATATAGGTGAAATATTCACGGTATATTCCGACACAAGACGAGAGACCGAGATCAACTACAATAGAGCAGAAGACTTTGGCCTCGATGACCCATTCAACAGGATCAAGCTAATCAGACTTGCCAGAGCAATGAACTGCCTAAAAATAAACCCGGAAGACCTCAAAGAATACAGAGTTACTATCTGCACAAACAGAGAACTCTATGAACCAGAGGCAGAGGAAATACGCTATGTACCATTCGACCCCACACGACTTGAGCCTCTTGAGGATAGGATACGAAAGGAGCGTAAAAAGGTCGAGTGGGAGAACCGTTTCAAATCCTAGCCGTTCAGCTTCTTAACAAGTTCATCGAGCAGATGCTTGAGGTTCTCCTTTGGCACCTTGATTCCACTGGCGCGTTGATGGCCTCCACCGAAGCCATTGTATTTCTTACCCAGTTCCTTGGAGATGTCTCCCAGATGCTCAGCTAGGTCTTTTTCTCCTCTAAGACTCATGTTATAATAGTCTTCGTTGGCCTTGTAGCTGATACCCACATCCACTCCCAGCGTGTCAATAAGTAGATTCGATATACCCCCTGTGCTGTTATCATCAGTGGCTTCCATTATGGCTACTCTGCCGATAACCTCTGAGTGCTCCGGGATAGATTCCTTAATCTTCGTCATCTCTTCGAGGCACTGGATGGCCTTCTCCACTACTCCCTCGATCCTGTGAGGGTAATTGTATTTGCTCAGCTCATCCATAACCATGCGCTTGAACTCAATCGACTGGTCGCTGCTCAACGCATGTGTGAGAAGCTGGGCCTCATGTTGAGCGAACTTACGATCCATCCTGCTTAGAATAGGGTCAGCGATAGGTCCATCCTCAAACATATCAGAGATAGCGGCATAGGCAGCGATCCTCTGTCCCTCGCGTCCCAGTTGGCTTTTGAAGCTATCATACATCAGCATCGCGGCGCAGTCATCTGTCTCCAATCTGATATTAACACCAATCTTCAACAGGTTCTCCTTCAAATCGGGACTCATCTGATGATGATCAATTATATCGATACTGGCGAACTTTCTTATTCTCTGAAGCTCAGACTCGAGGCTGTCTCTGATGTTCAAGTCACAGATATACAAGGCATCAACAGGAGGCTTGACCTTCTCCAAAGCGTTATCCAGATTATCATAGTTGGCGAGATAGAAATCACCGCCCATCACTCGTTTAATGAAGGCACCGCATGTGAGTCCATCTACGTCGTCGCCGTGAATGATAGTTAATACCGTCAAATAGTTTGCCTCGTAAACTGATACTATTTCGATGGGAGACTGATATTAGTATCCCTTACCGGGGTCGCAGACGAATTCCAGTGGCTCTCCTCTCACATAGTGATCGAGGTTTCTGCAGAAAATATCCACAACGCGGTCACCGATGTAGGGACTGCTATGGCTATCATGAGGAATCAAGAGCACGTTTTCCATTCCCCAGAACAGGTGATCAGATGGCAATGGCTCAACCTCAAAGGCGTCAAGATAGGCGCCTGAAATCCATTTCTCACCTAGAGCCTTAATCAGCGCGTTTTCATCAGCCACGGCACCCCTCCCGATGTTGATGTAGTAACAGTCTTTCTTCATGGCTCTGAACTCGGGCTCACCAAGCATATACTTGGTCTCTTGGGTAAGAGGAGCAGCAACCACCACGTAATCTGCCTCAGACAGATACTTCCTCAACTCCTCTACAGGGAACACGAGGTCAACGTTCTCAACGGGCTCAACGCTCCTCTTTGTGCCTATCACCCTCATGTCAAAAGCCTTGCAGAGCCTCGCGGTGCGCCTACCGATATTTCCTAAACCAATTATCAACACGGTTCTCCTGTACAATTCATCGCATTTCAACTGATTCCAGCTACGAGTAACCTGATCGATCCTCCGCTGCTTCAACATCTTGGCGTGATCAAGCATAGCCGTGATGACACTCTCAGCAATAGGATAGGTATGAATGCCCGGAGCATTAGTGAGTATAACTGAGCCATCAAGCACCTCTGGGGTGATATTATCACTGAACCCAGTACTACAAAGCTGAACCCATCTAAGTCCCGGCTTAAAGAACCTCTGATAATCTGCCCAATCCAGCTCACCGTGATAATGAGTCCTATTACCGCCCTCAGCCAATACTACCTCAAAGTCCGCGTCAGGCACCATATCCGGGGGCACCTCAATTAACTCGATCTCAGGGCTGATTGCTTTAATCTGGGCGATATGCTTCTCCTTCAGCCAGTTAAGATCAGCTCTAGGATACTGATAGCCTCGTGGAATCCCGCTCACTGCGACCTTGATAGTCATAACATGAAGCCTGAGTTATCATATAAAAGATTGAAGAAACTATGGCGCTATACGGCCAGGTGGAGCCGCCTCAATACGCGCCTCATTCCACTCAAGGTAGACCTGAATCATCTTCAGCAGAATAGTGGCTATTGAGATGTACACAAAGACCCTGAGATCCATTGTGATGCTGCTCTGAACTCCCTGCATAGCTACATCAAACTGTGTCAAGCCCAAGCCTGCGATGTTGCCGGCGCCTAGGAAAACCACTATCAGTATCAACGAGAAACCTGCCTGAGCGATCTTCACGGCCAAAGAAATGATGCTCGTAGGATTAACGAAGCCTCCTATGAGGGTTAAAGCAGCTGTCACTACTCCGATCATCATAATCTGGTTTATGAAACTAGGTAGATCAAATCCACTCTGCTCGATCTGAGCCATCAAGTCAGGTGGGACATAGCTGGGGAGCAGATACGGGATTCCCACGAACAGTAACAGTGTGATAGCCGCTGAGATAACTGCACCAATCTTACTTGCCATTACTGAGCACCTACCTCCGTAATTATGTGGTTACTGAAACTAATCATATCGTACAGAGTTGAGACCTTGACATCTATCTCTTGCTGAAGGTTACTGCCAGTCTGGAAATATTGCTGGGCCTCAGCCAATGGTAGCTGTAACTCCAGCTCCACTGGGACCGAGGAGCCAGCGGAAACCATAACCGTCGTGGAGTCAGATGCCACCTCGACGCCATCAACCAGCATACTAATCTTCACATCCATATTCGCGTCAAGGTACCCGGTATTCGACGGCGTTAAAGTAACTGGAATGATGACTGGATCAGTGAACTGTATCTCGGCACTCTGCCCACCACTTGAAAAAGCGGAGGCAAATACACCGAGCATCGCCTGCATACCCAATATCAGTGCAACAGCTGAAGCCAGTTGAACGACCCCAATAATAAGACCAAGAATCTTCGAAAACTTCAAAATGGATCACTAACAGAATAAGAAATGCTCCGTATTATATAACTATCAGCAAAAACACGCAACAAAGAACACCCCAAAGAAACTATCAGAGCTAAAATAATAGAACAAGCCTTGGTAAACCTTTAAAAAACGCAGCAATCCAGAGAATATATTATGGGCATATGCTACTACTGCGGAAAAGAGGTTGATCCACCCACACGTTGCCCACACTGTAACCTCACCTTTTGCGAGGAACATCTGCCACAAAAAGCCCATAACTGCATCGCTTTATCCAACAATCTCGCAAAGATAAAGCCACAGCCAATCACCAAGACCATCCACTACGTGGAACCAGAGGAAACAGAAGAAACCACTACTCAACGACCCAGAACAGTAAAATCAAAGAAAAAAACAGGCTTCCTAGGCTCCAACGTATCCACGAGAAGAGTGATAATCGTGGCGCTGACCCTCGCCATAAGCCTTGGAAGTATATTCATGCTTAACCAGTGGCAGCCAACGGACAATAAACCCCCAGTGGGACCAGTGTTCCCGGTGTCAAAAGAAACCATAAAACATCAAGAACACGTACTCGGCCTCATAAACAAGGAAAGAGCAAAACAACAACTCGCTGAGCTTACCCTCAACAATAACAGCATAGCCCAGCGATACGCTGAGGAGATGCTCAGAACAGGTGTGTTCAAGAATAATCCGGACCTACCAGCCACTATGGGGGAGAACCTCATGTACTTTGATGGAGAGAACTTTAACGTCACATTCGTGCTGGACTCCTTAACCTATGATATGGTGTATGATGACGCTGGCTATAATTGGGGAAACCGGGATAACATTCTCTATGAGGACTACACCACTGTAAGCATAGGGGTCGCATATAATGAGAACTACCTCTATCTGGTACAGGACTTCAGTTAGTGAACACAGTTTCATAAAGCCAATAAAATAAATCGCTTTGAATCTGTTATGCAGAAATTAAGACGCGAGTACAAGTTCTTCATGGGTGGCTTCCTCAGCGGATTCCTCTTCTACATCTCATTATTTATTCTGGGCTTCTACCTGAGAATAAAAGGAATAATGTAAAAACGGGGTTAGCGTCGATAGACCTCGACGTTGTGCTGCAGAACGCTCTCACCAAGCGCCTGAACAGTGACAGCGATGAGCGAACCAAGATTCTCAAGATCACTGATGCAGATAACCTCATTCGGGCTATGCATATATCTGTTCGGCATACTGATCAAGCCACAGATAGTGCCACCGCGCTCCACCTGAATAGCCCAAGCATCAGTGCCGCTGCGACTTGGTACTCCCTGCCTCTGATGAGGTATCTTATGCTTCTCTGCCTCAGACTCCATCATCTCCCACAGCGCCCTTGTGAAGTTCCCGCCAAGAGCAACAACAGGGCCCTTACCCAGTTTTATCCCAGCTACCTGATTGGGTTTAACGCCGGGAGCAACCGCGTGGGTTACATCAGTGGCTATGGCGGCCCAGGGTTTGATGTTATAGGCTGCGATGGTTGCCCCTCTGAGACCTATCTCCTCCTGAACCGTTGCCACGAAATGCACCTTGATGTTTTTCGGGGGATTCTTGGATAGTATCTCCATTGTCTTTACGAGCCCAGCCACGCAGCAGACGTCATCAAAAGCCGGTCCAACTATCTTATCAGATTCCTTTGTGCCTAGACGGGTTACGTCAAGATAAGGTGTACAAACGGTACCTGCTTTGACTCCTAGCTTTTGAGCCTCCTCATCACTGTCCACGCCGAGATCGATGAGCATATCCTTCAACTCGGGAGACTGGTCCCGCTCCTTCGCATCAGTGAGGTGAGCCGCCTTCACAGCAACAGCCCCCACAATGTAATCCTCAGGGCCGTCGCCTACCCAGACTCTCACCCGCGTCCCGTAGGCGACCCTCTTATCCCAGCCACCTACCTGTGTGAACCCTGCGAAACCATCCTTATCAACGTGAGTGATCATGAAGCCAAGCTGATCATAGTGTCCAGCCAGCATAACGTCACGTTCTCCATCTCCCAGAGTGCCTATGACGTTTCCCATCACGTCCACGGTGACCTTGTTACAGTATTTGCTGAATACCTCGATGACCCGCTCCCTGCGCTGCTGCTCAAACCCAGTTACGCTGGGAGCCTCCATGAAGTACTTCAACGTCTCGTATAGATTGATTGTCAACTTTGTTCAAACAATACTGAACACATCAACAATTAAGGATAACCTTACAAGGAATTAAATCAACCAAAAACAAGGAATACAGCATGGAGCCAAGACACGCCATAGTAAGAGAACCCGGAAACCTGTACACGAGTTGCCTATCAGAACATCCGCTGCATCACACCGTAAGCCTCAAGAAAGCGAGAGAACAGCATGCACGATATTGTGATACACTTGCAGAGCTGGGACTGGAAGTCATCAGGGTCCCGAGAGATGATAAGCATCCTGATAGCTGCTTCGTCGAGGATAACGCAGTGGTTGAAAACGGAAAAGCGTTGATATGCAGGATGGCGAAGCCCAGCAGACGGGGTGAGCAGCCGGGAGTAGCAGCGGCGCTTGAGAAGATAATGCCCATCAAATGGGCCACGGAGCCGGCGACGGTCGAGGGAGGAGACGTGGTGCATGTCGAGGGCAAACTAATAAGCGGTATATCAGACCGCACAAACTACGAGGGCGTAGCCCAGATGCAGGAATGGCTCCAGGTGCCCGTGGCAACGATATTCGACCCCACCATAATGCACCTCAAGAGCTACGTAACCTATCTGGGAAAAGGCATCATGATAGCCACGGAGAAATACGTGAATCACCCGGCGCTGGAAGGCTTCAACATACTGATTCCACCAGCAGAGGACGAGTACGCCGCCGATACATTAGCAGTAGGGGACACCGTGCTGATGGCAAAAGGTTACGAGACGGCTCAGACTATGGTGAGGGAAGCAGGCTTCGACGTGATAAGCCTAGATGTATCGGACATACAGAAATGCGACGGAGCGCTTACCTGCCTGAGCGTACTCTTCTGATAGTATACTAGTCTTCTTCGACTGTGATCGCCTGTTCGGGGCATCCATTGACGCAGGCCATGCACATTATGCAGTCCTCCATCCTTTCAGGCACCGCTTTTGTTTCGTTGTTATACTCGGGCATCTCAACGAGTTCGTAAACATCTACTGGGCAGACATTCTTGCATACTCCTGCTCCTGCGCATTTTTCAAGGTCAACAGTTACTTTTGGCATATTTTACACCGAGTACTAGCCTTGTTTCATTCCTTAAAAATAGATTAAGAGAAAGCACAACGTTGACCAAGCTATATTAACACTCATGGAAACCATAGTGTGATTATTATGGTTCAACCCATCGGCCCATTGATGTGGGAGCATAGACGCATAGAAAAAATAGTCCCAATTCTCCAGCGAGAATCCGCGAAGATCAAAGAACTTCAAGAGGTAGACCCAGAGCTAATAAATAGAATCGTGGACTTTTTCCACGTATACGCCGACAGAACCCACCACGGAAAGGAAGAGGACATACTCTTCAAGGCGCTTACCGTTAAGAAACTTGAATCCGGGCATCGCAAAATAATAGATGAGCTGATGGCAGAACACGCCGAGGCCCGCTCAAAGGTGAAGCGTCTCAGCGAAGCCAATCAGCAGTATAAGCAGGGTGATGAGAAATCACTGAACACAATCTCGCAGATGCTCCGGGAGCTATCATCTTTATATCCCAAGCATATCGAGAAAGAGGACAGGCATTTTTTCCATCCCTCCATGAACTACTTTACACAGGCTGAGCAGAGCAAGATGCTGGAGGAGTTCTACGAGTTCGACAGAGAAATGATACACTGGAAGTACCAGAAGGTAATCGAGGAACTGGGCGGAGAGACACAGGAATCCGCAACAGAAGCCAAGTCTCAACGATACAGGTGCACAGTATGCGGCTACATCTATGACCCAGAGAGAGGAGACCCGGAGCACGGCGTCGGACCCGGAACAAGCTTCAAAGACATCCCTGAAGAATGGAGGTGCCCAGTCTGCTACGCGGCAAAAAACAGGTTCAAACTCATCGGAGAACAAGAATAACTTATACAACATCCAGCCACACTATAGCTCCATGAGCAAAGAATACTATACTAAACCGGGGATGGAGAAATACCCATTCAGTTCAGCAGTTAAAGCAGGAGACTATATCTTCATCAGCGGAACAGCAGCCAACGAGGATGATCAGGGAAACAAGCTGACCACAATCGAGGCCCAGACTCATGAGATAATGAGACAGTGGCGAGACGCCCTAGCTCAATTCGATGCTACAATGGATGATATAGTAAAGGTAAGCGTATACATCGGGGAACAGGCGAAATGGGGTAACATGAACGAGGTTTATCGGAGCTATTTCGGGGATAAGCTACCAGCGAGGGTTACATGTGTTGCGGGTCTCGTGATTCCGGGTTTCTTGGTTGAGATGGATTGTATCGCGTATAAGCCATGATTTCGTCTGTAATTACAGACGAAATTCTCTGGTTACACTCCGCTGTCACTTCAACGCTCTATGAAGGGCTTTTTTAAGAAATATCTATATACGGGGACCCGGTATTCAGTCAAGCTTACAGGAGAATCGACATGTCATTAAGAGATCCAGTTAAGATCGATATCGCTAGGGAGCACAGGATCAAGAAATCTGTGTGCAGGACCTGCGGCGCAACCAATCCATTCGATGCGACAAAGTGCCGTAAGTGTCACAGTAAGAATCTGAGACCCAAGCGTAGCAAGGGTAAGGGAAGATAATCCCGTTATTCTATTTCGTAGCTTACTTCGAGTATATTCTTGCTGTTGCGGTATCTCGTTTTAGTGATCTTTACTGATCCGATTTCACCTGTTGTCTTTGTGTGTTTTTTGTTGCATGCGTTTACGTTCCAGTCTGGTAGGTGGAATACGCTGAGTTGCTGTATTGATTCTGGTAGTGGAAACTTGTCGTAGATCCAGTCTCCCCAGCGTGACTCTGCTTCTCGTCTGCTCATTTTATGTATTTCTATCTGGGCGTCTTCAGCGATCTTTTCATCTATTTTTCTCTGTATCAGTTGTATTTCTTGGTCTGTGGGTTTTCTGTTGAACTCTACCGCTATGCGTCCATGTGAGCCATCCACGTTGGCGCTTGTGCTCCATTTCGCGTCCTCTCCAAGCACATTGACTATGGCGCCTTTCACTATGTGCAGCGCTGTGTGGCATCTTTCCTCGATTGACATAAACTGTATATGGTTTGAAGTCTGGAAAAAGGGTTCGGGCAGGCTGGGCTGTCCTAGGGTATCTGAGATATATTGATGGTTGCTGGTAACTGAAAAATAGTTGAGGCGGTTACTTTGATGTATGAATATTGATGGTGAGATTGAGAAGATTAGGGAAGAGTTCCCGGTTCTCTCCAAGTTATCTTATATGAACAGCGCGGCGCATGGTCCGACCTTGAGGCGGGTTCATGACGCTACCGAGGAGTGGTGGGCTCATAGGATGAATGAGGAGCGGGTGGAGAACCCTGATGCGCTCGGTGAGGCTGCTGAGATGCTTGGATGTGATTCCTCTGAGCTATGTTATGTTAACAGGGTTACTCAGGGGTTGAACATGGTGGCTGATATGATGCCTTTGGAGCGGGGTGATAATGTCGTGGTTACTGATCTTGGGTATCCTTCGAATGTTTTCGTCTGGTTTCCCTACAGGGAGAAGGGGGTTGAGATTCGTCGTATCCGGCATGAGGATGGGTTGATTAGTACAGGTGACTTTGAGGCCGCTGTTGATGATCGTACTAGGGTGGTTTCCATCAGCCGTGTTGAGTGGACCAGTGGTCTCAGGTATGATATGAAGGCGTTGGCTGAGATCGCTCATGGTCATGGGGCGTATCTTGTGGATGATAGTTATCAGGCGATGGGGGCTGTGGGGGTTGATCTTCACGGTGATGGCGTGGATTTCTTCACCGCCGGTAGCGAGAAGTGGATGTGCTGCCCAGCCATGACAGGTGTCTTCTATATCCGAGAAGCGTTGTGGGATGATTTTGATCCCACTTATCGTTTTTATGGTAACGTTGAGGAGGCGTTCGCCAGTGGTGCACCATGGGAGAAGCCTGATCATGATAATCACGCGAGTTACTTGAAGCCGCTGTACCGTGATGCTCGTAAGCATTACCGTGGCTGTGTTAGTGAGGAGTTTTACTGGGGCTACCACGCTGCATTGGAGTACTTCAACAATCTCGGTATAGCTAGTATCGAGAAGCGTACTGGTAAGTTGAGCCAGTATCTTATTGAGGGCTTGAAGGAGCAGCCTGTGAAGGTGAATACCCCTGATGAGCCATGTGATCGGGGTGCCCTTGTGA
>CAYTVK010000011.1:0-1791 GCA_964441725.1 uncultured Candidatus Bathyarchaeia archaeon
GGCCCTATGAGAGGCTTAGGCTTCAGAGAGAGGCTTGAGAACTGAGCGTGTTCTCCTGTTCTTACCTCTTTTTTCACCTCATCAACAATCGGTGAGTGTTTGACCCGGAGAAAGATGTTAGCCGCTGACGAGGAGTTAGCGAATGAGGTTTCAAAGCTTGCGAATCGTAGGAGTTTTACCATATATCAGACAGTGAATGAGATACTTGGGGAAGCTTTGGAAGCTGAGGACCTCGGTTATTCTCTCGGCGAGTTGGTTGAGAATAGAAGAAGCCTTGATAAGGCTGGGTCAATGGGTTTGGGGCTTACTTTTGATGGCTTGTTTAATGATTTAATTGATCTCTGCAGGGAGGGGAGCGGTGAGGCTTGGTGGGAGGCATGTGAGGAGAGAGGGCGTTGGTATGGTAAGTATTTTCGGGGCAAGGAGGATTCGTTGAAATGCTTTTTTCGAGGCCTTGGAGTATTTGGCTCTTAAAAAAGCAGATGTGAGTGTAAGTAGAGGAGATAATTCGCTTGAGATTTGTATTATCGGGGCTGGCTGTACAGATTCTTGGTTTATGACGTATAGGGTGATAATTGATGCAGCCTTGAGGGTGCTGGGCTTTGAGGAGACGGAGAATGAGATAAACATGGGAATAATGAAGCTGGTGTTTGAGAAGGCCATCTATGTAGATTTGGAGGACACCAATAGGAAATACCTATCATCTACCCGATGACATTAGTATTTATTGGAATGGTTAGATGAAACCGAAAAAAACGCTACCGGAGGGCAGCGAGGAGATGGCGCAACTAGGAAAATATCTACTAGTCAAAGCGCAGCTGGACAAGGAACCTTACTACATGATCTTTGAATTCTATGAGGCTGATGATGGGCGACGATACTGGCCGCGTGGAGCCGGGAACAGCGACTTTGAGGCCGTGAAACACGAGCTTGAGAGAATAACTGGTAAAAAGATCAAGGTCACACAGTGAGGTAGTCATACGCGGATAACAGATGCACCTTCACTATGTGCATGAACTCCTCGATCTCGACATACTCATCGACAGTGCCCATCCCGTGGTTCATGGGGCCATAATAGTAGCTTGGAACCCCGAGGCTTCGCCAGAATTTAAGGTCTGATCCCCCGAGGCTTATTATTGGCTTGGGGTCTATGCCGAATAGCCGGGAGTTTGTTCTCATTATCTCAGCCATCTCTCCATCAGGTGGACTCCACAGGGGGCCATCATAACGGGTCTCTGTGAAGGATGCACCAGGGTATCTTTCAATGATCTCTCTGACTCTTGGTAATACGTCGTCTTTACTTAATCCGGGGGGTAATCGTAGGTCTACCTCGAAGCTGCATTCTCGTGGTATGACGTTTACTTTGACTCCGCCCTCGATGCTGCCTATGTTTACGCTGAGTCTTCTCATAACGTCGGCTCCTCCGGTTCCAAGCGCTCTCTCGGCTTCCTCTCTGCCTTCATCTATTGCTTTGCGCAGGTTCTCGGGGTAGTTTACTGGGGTCTCGTTTAGTTTTTCTAGGTCTGTGATGATTTTGGCGGCTATCTTGATGGGGTTCTCGCTTAGATGGGGGTAGGCGCCGTGTCCTCCTCTGGATTGCACTTTTACTTTGAGCCAGAGGATTCCTTTCTCCCCGAACCTGATGGTGTATGGGCTGCTAGGTTCTCCGTTTATGCAGCAGTCGCCGACTGCGACGGCGCTTTCGGCGTCTATCTGCCGAAGGGCGAGGCCGGCAGCGGAAACCTGAAGTCCCCCAATACTTTCCAGGAACTTATCAACTATCCGCTTCTC
>CAYTVK010000011.1:1801-19024 GCA_964441725.1 uncultured Candidatus Bathyarchaeia archaeon
GCCGATGGTCTCAGGTATGTTTTCAACGAGCCAGCCTGCGCCCAGTCTCCCACCTGACTCCTCGTCGCTTACAGCGGTTAGTGTTAGACTGCCCTTGAGTTCGTCTGCTAGTTCATGGAGTACAATGTAGGTGTAGATAGATGCTGTGGTGCCGGTCTTCATGTCGCATGCGCCGCGCCCAAATATCTTACCGTCCACGAGGTCGCCGCTCCAAGGGTCATGGCTCCAGCCATCTGGGTTGGCTGCGGGGAAGACATCGATGTGTCCATTCAGTATGAGGTGTTTCCCGGTTCGAGGCGTCTTGAGGCTGCTTACTATGTTGGGTTTCTCGGGGTCGGGTCCAACTACCTTGTATTTTATGCCTTTTTGATCTAGATAATCTGTGATATATTTGGCTGCTTTCCTCGTGTCACCCGGCGGGTTTGGGCTAGGTGACTGTAGGAATCCTCTGAGAAACGCGATTAACGTTTCTCGGTCTTGCTCTACTCGTTCTATGAGTCTCTGTTTGGCTGGGCTGAGTACCATGAGGAGAAATGGTTTATGGGGTTAAATTAACTGCGCTAACTCAGTATAAGCCACAGCATTGGAACCACCAACGCGAGCAGCACGGTGGTCACGAACCATGCGGCGTTTGCGAGGTCAACGTCCAAGTCATAGATAGTAGGCGGCACCATAGCCGTGAAGGCGACGGGCATAGAGGCTAACACAACTGATACCTTCAATGGGAGACCTCCATCAACGCTGCCCAGCCCGAGCATGGAACCCAGTATGTAGACGCTGCCCGGTACAGCGATGAACTTTATCAAGGCGATTACACCCGCCTCGCTAAGGTATCCTCTCATCTTGTTGAAACGCATCGCCATACCGATTGAAGACAGCAAGAGGAGAGTGCCAAGGGGTATCAGTACGCTGTTGAGTGCTGGATAGAAGCCGGGTCGTCTGAATCCTAAGAGGTTTAACCCGAGCCCAACTATCATGCTTGAGACGGATATCAGCACAAACTTATCCGTCAATATTTGCCTCATCCGGTTCCCAAGGTTTTCCTGCTCTGCGACTGCATTACTCATGGATTTAGCGAAGGAGAATCCTACTCCATAGTAGAGGAACGTCTCAAAGAGCTTGTAGAAAGGCATCAAGGCTACAGCTGTTTCTCCATACAGGATGTAGACTATGAGCGAGCCTATGCTGCCGATGTTTGTGAAGCTTCCGCATGTGACAAAGACACCTGTCTGTTTTCGGTTCAATCCCAGCGCCTTTGCTGCGAAGTACGCTAAGACCCCGCCTAATGTTATAGCGAAGGCGCCGAGAAACGGTAACGCTATGATTCTTACATCGCTGAGGTTGAGCGCCCAGATGGCTCCCCCGAAGGCGACGGGGTTTACATAGAGTAAGGCTGCCTCCTGTAGGCGTCTTCTGAGGCTGTTGATCTCGTATTCGCTCTTTTGGGCTCCATGTGGGTAAATGTTTCTGTAGAGGTAGCCTGCTAGGAGCCCGGTTGCGATTAAGCCAAGTGAGAATAGTATGTCCCCTACGCCAGCCATACGGGGATACATTGTTGTTCACTATTTAACCTACACTGAGATCGAAGCTACGTAAGAATACCAAGAAGAGGGGTTATGGTTTTTGTTGCCATATCTTGATGGCTTCAAACCATGATACAAGAGTAGCTAGGAAGGAGACTGTCAACCCATACATGCTGTAGAATGAGACCTCGTTGAATCTGGTTAACAAGACGATGAAGAAGGTGGTAAACATGGTAGCATACAACACGTATCTGGGGAAAAGAAACGAACCCAACTTGATGTACTGCTTCATACACCGACCTTTACCTCTTTAACCAACCTGTAATCGCCCCTTTCATTGACCGCCAACTCGAAGTCAACCAACTTATTCAGATGGTAGGCAGCCAACGCAGGGCTTGAGAAGCCTAACTCTCTTTGAAGCTCCCTGACGCCTATGATTCCATCATCGGTGCTTAGCAGAGCCCAGTAGACTCTCAGGGTATTTCCCTTCAGCTTGCTGACTATCTCATCTTCGTCGATGGGGGTCATGGGGTTATGATCTCCGCCGTTAGTTTGTTGGTGGATAGTTCAATCTGTAGGTTTGGCAGTATATAGTTTGACTCAGTTCCCTGACTAAGAGACAGTCTGAGCCCCGTGCCTGCATCCGTGTTATTGCTGGACTCGGTGAGGTTGATTTCTATTGGTAGGGGTGGTGCACTTAGTTGGATTATTTGTCCATCTGATAGGGTTACGGGGTTATCTTGGGCTAGGTTGATGCGTAGCTTCGTGTATCCTTTGATATTTTGGTCTATGGGGATTATTTTCTCTGCTTTTTGCCGTATGTCCCATTGGTGCTCTGTTGAGGATATTTTCACCCATGCGCCGTCTGATGTCTGGGCTTCTATTGACTGTATGTTCAATATCAGATTGGTGATCTGTGATTTATCCTCTGACATTTTCATGATTTGAATACCATAGTCCGGTATTGTTGTCATACTTGCGCTTGTGGTTATATGTGTCTCTGTGCGTGTAGGGATGAATGCGAGGACTGCGAGTGCCAGTATTATCCCGACTACGCCGTAGAGTATTACTTTGTTTCTGTTGTACGCCATCTTGGTTTTCTCCTGATGTTTACTAAGGAGTTATCGTAGTGTGATTTAATCAAATGTTTTTGAACACTTTGTTCAAGATGTTGAACAAGAAATAATGGTCACAGTCTCATGTAACAGGGATATTGAATTTCTCGCGGCGTAACTAAAGGATTATAGTATATATGGTTACACTGACAGTACGTGTTTAGCTCATTACGCGCAGGTGAATAAATAGGCTTTAAGCTGAGCTATTTTTGCTCCTTTCCTGTTAACTACTGTAAAATCCGCGTTGAAATAAGGCGAAATAATGCCGCTTTCCAGATGAGCTAAACACATACCACTGACACAAACACATCCGCGAAAAAAATAAAATATTACTGAATCCCAGACTCAATCAGCGTTAAAACTTTTTGTGCAGTCGAAATTTCAGCATTTACTCCTACAGGAATTGTCGCGATTGGGTTTGTATGCCCAAAATCCATCTGTGTCACCACAGGAAAATCATCTCGTTCAATAACATCCTCTAGAAGCGACTCAATACACTGATCTCCGTCCAACCCTAAAACACTGGGGATACGCCCAACAAGCAGTCCAGAAATATCCTCAAAAGCACCTAGCTGCCTAAGATGACGCAACTGTCTTGAAACATTTGTTGGCCCTAAATCCTCTTCGTCACACTCAATGAATAAAAGATGGTTCTTTAAATTACACCAGTAATCAGTCCCAGCAAGACATAGAAGCGTACCAAGGTGTCCACCTATCAACCTGCCTTTTGCGTGTCCCTCTCTTACTATAACCCATCCTGAGTTTTCTATACTTTTCACAGGGGTTTCTGGGTGCTTGTAGAAGTAAGGGTCATCGATGTAGCTCGGTGATTCATATAGCTCATAGTGGTCAGTTGGGGTCATTAGTATGTCTTTGAAGACTTGTATCTCCCAGGGCATCAGGAAATCGTGGGTGAAAGTGATGAAAGCGGGTCCTTGAAAGTTAATCATCCCTGCAGTCTGGTAAAGCACTGTGTTTAGTATTGTAATATCGCTATAGCCGATGAAAACCTTGGGGTTATCCTTGAAGACTGAGTAGTCGAGGTGATCTAGAATATCATTACTGTTGAATCCACCCCAGCAACACATGATTCCATCAACAGAGTCATCAGTAAACGCTTCCATTAGGCTTTGGGCACGTTCTTTGGGTTTACCTGCGGTACCTTTGTATGAACGGTAAATATCTGGGTGTAGCTCGACTTTGAAACCGAGTTTTTCGATGTTTTTTAAACCTGTTTCTATTGCGTGTTTTGATAATGAAACAATGTTACTTGCAGGAGCTACTATTCTGATTGTGTCTCCGGTTTTAAGTCGTCTAGGTTTGACGGTTTTCATAAAAGAAAAAATGTGGATGTTCTAATAAGTAATTCGAGTAGATTAGTGGCTGCTTATGCAGACATGTAGCTGCACGCGTCTCATGTAACAAGCATATTCGTGGATACCGAAGCTTGAGTTCTACATTTCATTGACCTAAATATTAGATACAATGCAGTTCTCCCAAATTATATAACTCGTTGAGGTTGAATCAGATTATCCCACGAGGAGACACGTATGCCTAAGATAATTGTAAACGACGCCGTGATCGAGTGCAAGCTAGTGCTATTTGATCTGGATGGCACACTTGTGGATAAAGAGTTCAGAAACAAGGCGCTCGCCAAGACAAGATACAACGCGATAAGAAGGTTGGCGGGAGTAGAAGCCTCTAACCGCTGGGCGGAGTTATCAGGTGTAGAGCTTGGATCATTCAATGTCGATGACAATGGACCCCTCTCAAAGGCGCCTAGAAAAGAGGACCTTACAGTAGCAACCACAGCCATATGGCTTAATGGATTAGACTGGTTCAAAGCAAAAGAGCTTGCAGTAGCAGCCTACGCAGCTGCGGATTCTGAGCAGAGCAAGGCGTTCAAGCCGAAGCTAATCGATGGAGTCGCTGAAGCCCTCGATGAGCTGAGGGAGGCTGGCTTCATGTTGGGGATAGCTACTAATGGGAGCGGCAGGACTGCCCGAGAGATAATGGCTTCCATCGGTGTTGAGGACCTGTTTGATGTCTATATTGGGGCTGATGAGGTGGCTGAGGGTAAACCTATGCCTGATATGATTATAGAGTCATGTAAGAGGCTGGATGTTGAGACCGTTGACTCTGTTTATGTGGGTGATGAGTTCGTAGACGCGGTTGCTGGTACAGCGGCTGGTGTCGTTGGGGTTATAATTGTGAGCCATGAGCCAGATGTATCAGAATACACTCGTCACGTATTGGACTCAGTAGCATGTATTAAGGCGCTGAGGCTCAGTTAAGCTGCGTAAAAACTAAATCCACGGTTCACAGACTCTTTTTGATTGTAATGAGCCTGCGTACCGTAGACGATTTCCCGTTTCTGAAAGACAAGATATACTTCAACTGCGCTGCACAGGGAGCAGTGCCAGAGTCCACAACCCGTGTAATCGAGAAATACATCTCAGATTACTGTGACACGATCAGGGGAAAACAGAACCCCGACGCCCCAAACTACCGAGAAGTGAAGGTGAACAGCAAGAAACTCTTCGCCGAGATCATCGGAGCCGATGTTGAAGAGCTGGCTTTTATCCCCAACGCCACTACAGGGATCAACACTGCATTCGGCATGATCCCGTTCAAACGGGGAGACAACATCGTTCTCTCAGACCTCTCATACCCCATGGGGGCAACCATTGTCACAGGGTATCAGAGGAAGGGAGTGGAGAGTAAATTCGTAACCCACAGGAACGGAGTGATCGATACAGGTCAATGGGAGCAAGCCATAGATGACAACACGAAGGCTGTGATGATCGATCAACCCGGCTGGCTCAACGGTTTCCTCTACGATCTAGCGCCTATCGCTGAGATCGCCCATGATCATGGGGCGTATCTTGTGGTGGATGGAACCCAGTCTGTTGGGGAGAAAGTGTGGGATATCCACAGAACAGAGGTTGACTTCCTCGCCACGAGCACATACAAGTGGCTGCTGGGCGGTCCATACGCCAACACAGTTGGCTTCTTCTACATGCGCGAGGAACACATCGAGGAGCTTAACCCGGACTACGTGGGAAGCCAGACACTGCCAAAGGAAGAGGAACGAGCCAACCAAGAGGACGCCTTCAACATCTACTCCTTCAACCCCAGAAAGGACATCGGCAAGATAGAGGTCTACAACCAAAACGAGTTAGGGTACGTCTCAGCGGAGAACAGCATGAGGCTCCTGCTAAAATACGGGGTCAGCAAGGCTGAGAAACAGATAAAGAAAGTAGACACAGCCATCATCGATGGCTTGTTGAGTCTCGGAGTCAAGCTGCAGACGCCGCTGGATGAGAGGCGTCGTCTCTACCTCAACGCATTGGTGCCGGACTACAAGACTGTTTGCGCGAAGTTGGCTAAGGAAAACGTCTCCATAAGCCCACGTGTAGGGGGGTTGAGGATTTCACCCGCTGCGTATAATGAGGTCTGGGAGGCAGAGGAGTTCCTAGAGAGGATCGCTAAATATATCAAGTAAATGAGTTAGGGGGTTCTGTATCTGCCCCTGTACGCCTCTTTAGGATACTTTTCCCTGTTCTTCTCCAATTTATGCAATATGGCTTCAGATAGATCAATGTCCAAGTCGTGGCTCAGGAAGAGCAGATAGATCAGTATGTCGGCTACCTCGTCACGGATCAGATCCATTCTGTGTGCATCCTTCTGTATAGTCTCTGGGTGTTCTCGTTCTCTCCAAAGGAATAGCTCCTGTAGCTCAGATGCCTCAATGGATATTGCTGCCGCTAGCTCCTTTGGTAGATGAAATTGTTCCCACTCCCGCTCCCCTCTGAACTCTAGGAGCCGTGGTAGTGTGGACTCTATGGAGTCTTTCATAGAGCAATGTTGGGTCTACAGGGTTTTATGTATATTCAGACACCCGTGGAGACGTAGCTGAACCCAGCGTCACGCCACTTGTGTTGGAGTCTGCTGAATACTAGGGCAGCTGCGAGGAACAAGGCGACTGATACCCCGTAGATAACCTGTGTAGCTGTCTGAGGGACGAACTGGATCATCATAGAGGCGATCTCGATAACAGTCAACGGTGGGACAACGATTGCCGTGAACTTCAGTATTGTCTTGGCGCTGAAGAACATGGTATTCGTCCATAGCCCTGTTAGGTAAGCCGTCACGGCTACCACGAATAGGCTGGTTGATGCAGCCACCACGAGCCCCATAGGCACCATACTCAACTGACCCTTCAATAAACCGATGAGCAGCACGTACACTGCCGTGACCCCTGATGTGAGTATGAAGTATATGGCTAGCTTGGCTCTCACCACCATATCGACGCTTACCGGTTGCACGTTCAGGTATTCATTGTGCTCAAGATTAGTCAGGAAGCTGTAGGTCATTACCCCCATGAAGCCCACGAAGCCGCTGAAGAATATCACGTTGAAGCTAATTGGTATCCCGAAGCCCACCTGAAAGAGCCATGAGACAAAGTAAATAGCAAGAAGGTGACCGCTGAAACCTGTTACAGCGGGGAAAAGGCTGCCGCTCCTGACGAGCTCAAGCCACTCCTTGGCGACCATTGTCCTCAGAGTCCCAGTGAATGCTAGTTTTTCCTCGACGCTTAGGAATGATTCATTGTAGCGCTGTTGTCTGAGTTCAAACCGTTCCTTCATCAGCACTACTCCTGCTGACGCTAGTACTGCGGACTGTGCTACTGATACGATGAGGTATGCGGTGTTTTTGGTCAGCCAGTAGCCGAGTGGTGGTAACAGATACCCGACTGGTATGAGGTTCAGCGGGTATGCTAACAGTATGAGGCTGAATATGGCGCAGCTGAGGAGGAATGTTCCGCGGCTGGATTTGAGGCTGAGGGCGCTCAATGCGAAGCTCAACCCCATCCCCGTCATGAATGCGAGAAACATGGTTACGCCCAGCACGAATACTCCACCATAGGAGACCCCAGCGGAGGGAGCTGCTATACACACTCCGAGAACCAAAGGTATGTAGCTGTAGATCAGGTAATACAGTGAGTCCTTGAGGTAGAAGACCCCCATCACCCGCTTGAAGCTGACGGGGTACAGCTGAGGTAGCTGAAGCAACATGTTCACCTGTCCCAGTCTACGGGTCATGACGTGCTCACCGATCCTCCCGAAGCCACCCACAAATATACCATAGATTACCGATGCGATGTGCAGCATCAGCAGTATTGTGGTGAGCTGAATGTTCCCCATGATGTATGGGGTGATGAAGGCGCCGACGGCTGTCAACATGAAGATCATCAACGGGAACAGCCCTGAGCCAAAGCTGCCTACCAGTGACTGATGGAGACGCCACTCCTCCTTGATCATGGACTTGAAGAGCAGCCAGTTAAGAGACGGCAGAGTGCTCCACCACCCGCAGGAATACGGCCTCCAAATCCTCGTCGCCCACACGTATCTCATCCAGTGAGCCACAGCTGACTATCCTGCCATCGTTTATCACAGCGATCTTGCTGCAAACCTTCTCAGCGATCTCCAGAATGTGGGTGCACATGAACACGGTGCGACCCTCGGCTACAAGGCTCTTTAGGTATTCTCTGACCTTGCGCTGATAGATGGGGTCGAGGTTGATGAAGGGCTCATCAACTAGCAGAATCATGGGCTCATGTATGAAGGCAGCTGCCAGCATAACCTTCTGTCGTTGCCCCTTGGAGAGGTCCCTGCATAGAACATCCTCTTTGTCTGTTATATCGAAGAAACGCAGCCAGTAATCAACCAGGCTCAGGTCTTCCACGTTTCTGATCCTGCATGTTAGCTCCAGTGTCTCGCGTGCAGTGAGAAAAGTCGGAGGGGTCTCGGCCTCAGGCACTATGCCCACCATGCTCTTTACCTTGATGGGATCACTTGAGGAAACACCGGCGATCATGGATTCGCCGGTATCTGGGGCGAGCTGTCCAGTGATTATTCTCAGCAGTGTTGTCTTTCCCGCTCCGTTGGGGCCGAACAGTCCGAAGAAGTCTCCTCGCTCAACGTTGAAGCTGATGTCTCTGAGGACGTTTGTTTCTCCGAATTTCTTGTTGATCTTGGTTATTTCTATTACGGGCATGGTTTCCACTGTTGGTGCATGCCTCTGTGTTTGATGTAAAAATGATTCTGATTTCTTAATCAGGGGTTAATGTTCCATATCTCTCATAGAGCACTATTATTCTGCTGCATACAGTGGCTCAACGTATTTCCGCATGGACTCCATCTTCTGCCTTATATCCAGTGGCTCCATCAAGCCCTCCTCCGTGATAACTCCGGTGATCAACTCAGGGGGCACTACCTCAAAGTAGGGGTTCTTGATGGTTACATTTTTCATGGGCTCCGATACCTCGTCTGGGGTTTTCTCTTCGAGTTCGATGCTGCTTCCGAGGTAGTTTAACACGTTGAACTTGCTTGTGTCACATAGCACATAGAAGGGTATCCCGTGGTCTTTTGCGGCGTAACCAAGTAGTTTGCTGCCTACTTTGTTGACGGCGGAGCCATTGTACTGGACGCTGTCGGCTCCAATGATACAAATGTCTGCAGCTGTGATGTACATGCCTGCTGCACCGTCAACCACAAGCAATACGTTGAATCCCACCTCACCAAGCTCCTTTGCGAGGCGCTTTCCCTCCATCATGGGCCTGGACTCAGTCACTACTACGTTTCTGTACCCAATCTCCCTGATGACATCGACAACGGTTCCGCTGTAGCTGTAGGTGAAAACGTTTTTTGCTTCACTCACAACTGTCTTGAGGTTTTCAGCTATCAGCCTCTTATTCAGCTTGCTACTGTTGATTATCTCTGTGCCAACATGGCTGACCATCGACCTATACTCCTTGAGGTCCGATACCTTATCCAGCTCATTGAACAGGTAACCGATCTTGTTCGCCAGACTAGCCATGCTGGGGCGAGCCCGAGCGAGCTGCACCCCGAGGTCCCAGAGCCTCTCATGCAGCCCATCGACGCTGCTGGACTGCTCCCTGAGGCTGGCAGTGATCAATACGCCGATTGCCGCGTTGCTAAGCCAGTCCGCTCCATGAATGTTATCCTCGACGATTACCTGAATGAGCTTGTCAGGGTTATAGGTAGGCATAGTTTGGATACTGTCTCTTAGTAGAAAAAATGGGTGGTTAAGCAGCCGCTCCGGCTACCGCACCCGGCTGACCCGGCTTGGGGTAATATGGCGTGTTGGTGGGAACTGTGAATGCTCTTGTGCCCATCTCCCTGTCCAGCATCAGTACCGCCTGAGCCTGATCTCCGGCGATCTCAAGCTGTTGGACGGCCTCACTTGTGTTGGCCTCTTCCTCGACCTGTTCATCCACGAACCAGTCAAGCACCCGCTCGGTGGCGTGATCACTGAGTTCGCGTGCTACCTTCATCATGTGGCTGATTCTGGCTGTAATGTGCTGCTCGTGCTTGTATGCGGCGTTAAAGGCATCCAGTGGGCTCTTCCACTCAATGAGGGGTTTCTTTATCTCAAGGAGCTCAACGTTTCCCTGTCTGTCAATGATGTAGTTGTAGAATATGTCTGCGTGTATCTTCTCCTCACGTGCCTGAACCCTTAGCCAGGTGGCGAAGCCCTTGTATCCTTTTACTTCTAGGTCGGCTGCCATTGCAAGGTAGAGGTATCCGCTGTAGGTCTCTTCCTGTATCTGCTGGTTTAGTTCTTTCAACATTTTCTCGTCTAACATATCAAGCAAATAGTTGAGGCATGCCTTTTGAACGTATCATTATCTGCGAGCCACAACGAGGGTGATGAGCTCATCGTTCCGCACGGGGGCATCCCCAGTCTTCTCCTTGTAAGCAAGCAACGCCCCTACGCCTCTTCTGAGCCCAGCCTCCGTGATGGGTCTGAACATGCTCCAGAGCTTCTTCTCCGCTATCTCAACGAACTCGTCAACAGATTGGTACCGCTCCTCGCTGTACTCGTGGAAATCAACTGAGCTGAATCCAGCGTTTGTGAAGTACTGGGTGAATTCATCGTTGCTGGGGTAGACGTTTAGTTGGTTCTGTTTTATCTCGGGGAAGTACTTGAAGACCACTTTCTGGTGGAGCTGTGCGTGACCGATGGTTCTGATGACAACGGATTTACCCGGCTTCAATGTTCGTCCACACTCGTCAGCGGTGCCCTGTTTGTCCTCGATGTGGTGCCAGACCTGACTGCTGAATATACAGTCAAGCACCTCAGACCTGAGTGGCAGCCACTCGCCTATCCCGTTAAACCAGTTAACGTCCCGCGACTTCTCACGAGCATGCTCCAGCATACCGGGCACAGGGTCCATGCCAAGCATCATGCAGTCTGCCTCAGCGCCTACGCCTACAGTGTACAGCCCCGTGCCGCAGCCCAAGTCCAGTGCCAGTGAGTCCTCGTTGAGACCAGCTAATCGTTTGGTCTCGCTTCCCCATAGTTCTATGTTTTCTCCTTTGCGGCCTTTATCGTACTCGTTGGCTATCTTGCCGAACTCTTTTCCGGATCGTCTGCTGTAGTCGTAGCTCATGGCATGAGAAACAGTGTTTAAAGATATAAAATTGGCTTGATATCGAGTTTTTATAGGGAGGAGTCAATGCAGTGCTCTAGGTAGTAGCGAGTGTTGACGACAAAGTTTATTATAACAAATTCTATATTTGGGAAGACGAGAGCCGCCATAGCTCAGTTCGGTTAGAGCGTCTGCCTGTTAAGCAGTTGGCCTTCGGTTCGAATCCGAATGGCGGCGCCATCTAAATTATCTCAACGAGACTAACCTGCAAAGTACTGATAGCACCAGTGTTGATGTTCACCGTTGCCCTGATCTCGATATGCAGATTATTAACAGTCACCCCAGCGGGCGTGAACTCGAAGTTAGAGTAGGTCTGCAACTTAATCTGGTAGCTATCATCCCCTATTGCCGTATTCTCCGTGGGGTTCCAGACGAGACTCCCGGCCATTGAATCCACCTCCTGCTGCAGCAATATCTTAGTCATGTTCTCGCCATACAGTTCAGACCATGTCTCAAAGTTCGTCTCCTTCACAACCAATACATTGTAGATCTCCACAGAAATCTTCTGCTCAAAGGTAGCGGGAGGATTCGCCATATAGGCAGTAAGTATCCTCACTCCATCGTTCTCCCTCACCAATGACTGGATATCAGTTAACTCGTTATTGACGGCGTGATAGGCGGTCTCCAAGTCCGCGAATTGATTGGACACCTCCTGCCACGAGTCCTGTATTGTGGAGAAGTCCGAGTCAAGCTGATTCAGTTCATCCTTTAAGCCATTCAGCTCGTTGTTGAGTGTAATCTGGCCGCTCTCAAGAGTGGAGACCCTGCTGGAGAGTTGATTCATCACATCGGTTAATGCCAGTATCCTGTTGAGGCTATCCTGTATTACGCCGATGCTCTGATTGATCCCATTGATCTTGTCATTCATCGCCGTCATGTTGTTCTCAACGAGTGTGATACGTTCCTCGACGGACTTGTTTCTCTTATTAACCATATCAGGGTAAAACACGGCGTAGCCTGAGCCGAGACCCAGACTAGCTCCGATAACCAAGCCGATGATAACAAGCGCCAATGGCTTCGAGACGGGGATTCGAGACTGCATACAATAAGAGATGGTGCCGAGAAAATAAGCTTTGAACCCGGCTACTCCTTGAAGTGGTCCCAGCCACCCCTCTTGATGGGTATATGCTCATCGTTGTGCACGTAAACTATGTCCTTCTTCTCCGAGACCACGCCTATCCTGATGGGTTCACAGCTAACCTCACCCAGCGCGGCCCTGATCTTTCTCGCTTTCTCAGGCGGATAAGTGAACAGGAGCTCGTATTCCTCTCCACCATTCATGGCGATGCTCACTGGGTTGTAGCCCTTTCGCTCAGCGAACTTCAACGCAAGGGGATGAATGGGCAGCTCATCTATTATGAAGCCGAAGCCTGTGCTCCTGCGCATATCATAGAGGCTCACGGATAACCCGTCACTGCTATCCATGCACCCGGTGACCACCCCCGTCTTGGCGAGAGCAAGCCCCTCCTTCACCCGCGCATTCGGCATATATATGGAGTCCAACGTGGCCTGTTTCACAGGGGGCAACAGATCAACGCCCTGAAGTAGATGCAGAAAACCGGCTGAAGTCAAACCGAAGGCTCCTGTTACGGCAACAACGTGCCCCGGTTTTACGCCTCCAGACCTCTTCATGATGGTGCCTTCGGCTGTAATACCGATGGCTGACCCAGATATTATTACATCACAGGCCTCGTTGGTGTCACCCCCCACCACATAGGAGTCGTACTGCCTCGCCCCTGCCTCAAAGCCCTTCGCGAGCTTCTCCACATTCTCAACATCATAGTCATGGGGCAACCCAATGCTTGGCATAAACGCCGTTGGTTGAACCCCCTTAGCGGCAAGATCGCTGATGCTCATAACGACGGCCTTACGGCCAACCTGAAAAGGCGTCATACCCACAGGGACATCAGTTGACCACACCAGCATATCCGTGTTAATCACAATCGCCCTACCATCACCGAGACTCAATGCGCTGGCGTCATCCCAGAAAGGAATAGGCATACCCGGCATAGGGGTCAAGAACTTCATAATACGCTGAATTAGAGCACGCTCCCCGATATCCGAGACAGTGGGCATATAGATCACTCGAATATCATCAACCACTGTATAAAACATGAGGTCTGGTAAACGTCTTATAGATGCGGCTAAGCCTTAATGATGTGATAAATTTTGGGTGAAACAACAATGCCTCTAGACGACATCAGAGTCCTTGACCTTACTCACGTATGGTTCGGGCCTTGGTGCACCATGATGATGGCGGATATGGGAGCAGATGTGATCAGAGTAGAACCCCCGTGGGGAGCAATAGACCGACTGGCCGAAGGCGCCTTATTCGGTGGAGCAAGCTACACATTCCATCACCTAAACATAAACAAGAAAGACCTGACCCTCAACCTGAAAGACCCGGAGGGATTAGCCGTCTTCAAGGAGATGGTGAAGAAGAGCGACGTTGTGGTCCAGAACTTCAGCCCCGGAACCATGGAGAACCTCGGCTTGGGCTACGATGTATTGAAGGAACTCAAACCAGACATCATATACGCTGCACTCAGCGGCTTCGGGCAGACAGGCCCCTACAGGGAGTGGAGAAGCTACGCTATGATCGCTGAGGCCATGAGCGGCCACACAATGCTCACAGGGGAAAACGCGGACCCCAACGGACCACCCATCGAGATGGCACAAGCCTACGGAGACCTTGGTCCAGGCACGATGGCGGTTATGGCTATCCTGATGGCTCTACGGCACAGGGACAGAACAGGCGTAGGGCAGATGATTGACGTAGCGCAGCTGGACTGTATGGTGGCGTACAACACCGCCATCACAGGGTACCTCCTCTCAGGCCTGAAGCCCCTTGAACTCAGGGAGAAATTTCCACGAGGCAGGGGAGCAGGCGGGATATTCAAGACCAGCGACGGTGGATGGATCAGGGTGACGGCATTCGGACCCAGAGCGCTGGACAGGATTGTGCAGCATATGGGCGTCGAACATGACCAGATCACCAAGGAGATGTTTGAGGAGAAGACAGCCACCATGACACGTGACGAGGCGGTTAAATATTACACTGATATGGGGCTCCCGTGTGCGCCCATCTATCACGTGGATGAGACGGTGGCTGATCCACATGTAAACGCGAGGGATATGTTCATCGAGATGGATCACCCAAAGGCTGGACACATCAAGCTCATCAACTTTCCCGTGAAGTTCAGCGAGACACCCGCCCAGCTGAAGACACCTGCACCTGTGCTTGGGCAGCATAACAATGAGGTGCTGAAAGAGGTTCTAGGTTACAGTGATGAGAAGATCAAGGAACTGGTCTCCAAGGGAGTCATAAGCTACCCCGAGTAATACATCATTCCCATACACCTTTTTCCGTATCTCAAAGATACCCCCTAGGAATATCTCAGGTATTTAGTTGAGTAAAACGTAAAATACAGGTATCCAGCCATGTTAATGATCTATTTGACTGAAAAAGCGATGCCCCTCGACGACATCAGGGTAGTTGACATGACCCACGTCTGGTACGGACCCTGGTGCACAATGATGTTAGCCTATATGGGAGCAGAGGTGATCAGGATAGAGCCACCGTGGGGAGCCATAGACAGGCTCAGCCAGAGCGGTGTATACGGCGGCATACCATACACATTTCACCACCTGAACCTCAACAAGAAAGACGTAACCCTAAACACCAAAGACGCTGAGGGCTTGGAGATACTCAAGGAACTCATCAAGAAGAGCGACGTAGTGGTCCAGAACATGAGCGTAGGAGCCATGGAGCGCATGGGACTAGGCTACGACGTACTCAAAGAGATTAAACCAGACATAATATACGCCGCGTTAAGCGGCTTCGGGCAGACAGGCCCATACAAGAACCGAAAGAGCTACGCCATGATCGCGGAAGCCATGAGCGCCCACACACGACTCACAGGGGACCAGGTAGACCCAGATGGTCCACCCATCGAGATGGCACAAGCATACGGCGACATCGGGCCGGGAACTATGGCCGCATTCGCAATAACGGCTGCGCTGCGCCACCGTGATAGGACAGGCGTAGGGCAGATGCTGGATTTAGCCCAGTTTGATATCATGACCTCCTTCAACACAGCCATCACCCTGTGGCAGCTTGGGCAGGTAACACCGAGCGAGAACAGGAAGCAGAACCCAGGCGGAGGCATAGGCGGCCTATTCAAGGCGAAGGATGGTGGATGGGTGCGCGTAGGCGTCTATAGCCCAAGCGCGGTTGATGACCTGCGTAAGCTCATGAATGACGACGAGTACAACAGCGAGAAGCTGGAGAAATTCGTATCAGAGCACACCAGAGACGAGGCGGTGGACTTCCTATTACAGGCAAGGATACCGGTAGCACCGATCTACCAAACCAATGACACATGCGCTGATCCACATCTGGCGGCGCGCAACATGTTCGTTGAGGTGGAGCACCCCAAGGCAGGCAAGTACAAGGCGATAAACTTCCCCTTCAAGATGAGCGAGACCCAGCCAGAGATCAAGAGCACGGCGCCTCTGCTGGGGCAGGATAACAAGTTTGTTATCTGCGACATATTGGGCAAATCAGAGGAATACTTTGAGGAGCTCAAGAAGAAGGGCGTTATTGCCTGGACTTAGCCTCTTTTTTTCCAAATTTCTTTTAAACACGTAATCAGTTACCGTCTGTGCAACTGCCTCGGTAGCTCAGTGGTGGAGCGGCAGCCTCGTAAGCTGTAGGCCGCGGGTTCAAATCCCGCTCGAGGCTCCATTCTCAATTAATATCCTTTTTCTGCCTTTTTTGGATCTCTTCTTCTAAGAAAAGGTCTAGATCGTCAGGCAATGTTTCTGTTTTTATTATTCCACGGTACTTTTCTGCAGTTGAAGTGTATGGTTCAATAATGAGGCGATTATCTTCCAGTCTTATCATTACATAGGAACCTTTGGTGAATCCAACTTTTTCTAATATTTTCACAGGGATGTATATCCGTCATTTGTCATCAAACACGGACAGTGGAAGTCATGTTGAGAGATCAATTTTACCACTGGATATTGATTCCTTCACTAGGAGTTTTTGATAGCGGTTACTATTTCAAAAGGAAACGTAACATCTTCTCGGTTAGTACGAGTTCTGTGTCTGTGGTGGTGATTTGTTTGTTTCCCATGATTATGTCTCCGTAGGGGTTCTCGTAGCTATTGAAGGCTGTAGCGTTGAGTGGTGTTCCACGGTACCAGTATGTTGAGTTGGAGTCCGGGTTGAGGACCATGTTGTCTGTGATCTCTGTTCCACTGCATGTTACCTGGAACCACTCCTCAACGTAATTACCGATCTTTATGCCAACGCCTAGAAACTCGTGGTGCTTCAGGTAGCCTGTCTTGATGAGTATATTGCCACGTATCTTGTTCCCTACTCCATTATCGCTACAGTACTGCTGATTATCGATACCAGTACCGGTTGAGTTGTACACCACATTGTGCTCTAACAGGTTATTGCTCGAAACATAAACAGGGTTCCCGCTCATGGCTTGATTGAATACGATGGTTTGCCCCTCGGATTCCTTGATCGCCTTGGTGGTCCACTGCCCATAGAATATGTTGTCCTTTATCTTGTTGTGGTCGCCACCGATCTGCACCTGGACGCTGCAGTTAGCAACAGTGTTGCCCGTGAATAGGTTATAGCTGCATCCGCTGGGTCTACCCTTGGTTGAGAAGGCTCTGCCGTAGCTTACGTGCGCTGAAGTGAAGAAGTTGTCCTTGATGGTGTTATTGTTGACCGTGGTGTCTTCTCGGGTCTGCCACATGTCTATTCCTGTGTGCCCCCAGTCACGTATCACGGAGTCTGTGATTACCCAGTGGTTTACGTTGTCCCGCATATGTATCCCGTCCTCTGTCTGGGCTTTCTCAAAGGGGTAGCTCTCCCTGAACCACGGGTCAACGCGGCACCACCTGATCAACCCGTAATCCGATGGCTTGACCCGGTTCTCAAGGTAGGAGCCGCTGATCCACATGCCGATGCTCCCCGTGTCTCGCCCTATCTCACATTTTATGAACTCGATGTGATTTGACCCTGTTACTGATACAGCGTTTCCTC
>CAYTVK010000012.1:0-1320 GCA_964441725.1 uncultured Candidatus Bathyarchaeia archaeon
ATCCGGCGGGGATGGAGCATCACTGACCTGGGCAGCACCCGTGGAACGCTGGTAGCCGCTGTGGTTGATGGTGGGCCAGCGGCGCAGGCAGGAATACGCTCCGGTAATAGCCAAGTTAACATCGGTGGAACGGTTCATAATTTGGGTGGTGATGTAATTATTGGTGTAGATGGTAGGATTATGAGCAGCTTTTATGATCTAGAGGTCTATTTAACCCGTAACACGAAGCCGGGTGATACTGTAGCCTTGAACATTATAAGGGACGGTCAGGTTATGGATGTTAGTTTAACCCTATGTGTCAGGCCGCCACCACCCTAGTCACTTACGGCTAATACCTTGTTTATAGCTTTTTTAATTATCAAGTTTTATTCCTCCACTTTAGGTGAACTCAACTCAAGGTTCTTGAAACAAAATTAAAGCTCAGGATCTAATTTCATATTTTGAATCCATATGTGTGCACATAATTTAAAAAAAGTTAATTTCAAACCTAACGATTTCAAGATGGCAATATGATATAATGTTTCAATCAAATACCCAAAAACAAGACCTATTTTGGAAAAAGAAGCGTCGACTAGATGATGCCAATCATTCGCGTAAACCTGGTTATATCCACACCTCTCCATCACAGCCAAGTTCACAGCATAATAGAAATCAAGACCAAACCGAGATATATAGGCAACCTCCACGATGAGAACATCAGTTAAAACCCAGACTACGCTAAGAGACCTATAAAACAACATCTCCTCCAAAAGTCTCTTAATGTTCCCTGCAATACCTTCGCCTCAAACACTAAGGCAACATTACAGAGCCAATCTATGACAAACACAGACTCCCCCTCTCAATTCGACTCTACTGTATTTATTCCTTTAACCTCACGTGCGCCCTCGTTTCAATATACTCAAAGACCCATACAGAGAAAGTGAGCCAGAATACCCCCAGAAGGCAACCTCCTAAAACATCACTAAACCAGTGAACATTTAGATATATTCTATCAAACGCTACAAACGAGACTGTTGTAATAGAAAGTGTAATAGATACTGTTTTTGCTCGAGGAGACACCCAAAGGTGCCATGCGAAATAGGTCAGCAAACCGCAAAAAACTATGCTTGCTGTGGTGTGTCCGCTGGGAAAGGAAAAACTTGTGTCGGGGATTAAGCTGTTTAGTGGCCTGTTTGAATGAACTACTGTTTTTGCTATCGAGACGATGAGAGCGTCTCCGCCCATAGCTGCTAACAATAACACGCTATATTGCCTGTAGTTTCTGTAAAATAGGTATATGGCAATTATCATAGAAATCGCAGCCAGAGATATTGTGTCAAA
>CAYTVK010000012.1:1330-18860 GCA_964441725.1 uncultured Candidatus Bathyarchaeia archaeon
TTTTTTATTCCATATATAATTGAAACAATTTTAAAAATAAGAGGCAAATAAAAAGCATCGTTTTTGTATTTCGCAACTTGCTCTCAATTCTCCGTGTTTTACGCTGTTAAGTTAGAGTGTTTCTGATTTAGGTTTTTTTAGTGTGCACATTGGAGAAATGGGACTTATAGGGATATAAAAACATAAAATTCATGAAATCTTCTAAAACTTATCCCTTAAGATATAAGATCACCCATTAATTAACAAAAATTAAAATATTCGTTAATCTCCTCATTCACCTCAGAACCCAAGATGGCTTCATTAAAGGAATCTCGTAAATCCGTTAAAAGGAGTTCTCCGCCTCTCTGTATTCTCCCAGTGTTTTGATTGCTAGGTCTTTAAAGAAGTAGTTCAGATTACGCCTGTTCATCGCTGAGTCGCTGTAGCCCTCAAAGATCCAACCAGTGTTTGGCTTGTTTTTGCTTAACCAGTGTGCTTTCAAGAAGTGAAGCAGGTCTGGGTTAAGTATGATTACATGGTCTACACCAGTCTTATCACGTACAGAATCCACGTGGATGAATTCACGTTTCTCATTCTCAAAATCTAGGTTCAATCTATCCTATGTTAGTGATACGGTGTCTGCTGGAGATAATCCAC
Organism: uncultured Candidatus Bathyarchaeia archaeon; assembly: GCA_964441725.1. GTDB lineage: Archaea > Thermoproteota > Bathyarchaeia > TCS64 > TCS64 > RBG-16-57-9. Next base: position 1,967 of record CAYTVK010000012.1, read on the forward strand.
AGTGATAACCAAACAAGATACCTAGTGCTTGACGATTATCAGCTAACTCAACAATCAGCCTCATCTCATCATTGTCTGGGTAACGCTTGGTGGTTTCCAGTGCTTGAGCTATCTCACTGCGGTCTTTGTTTGACTTAGCCCAGAATGATTTATCGAGTAATAGGTCAAGTCTGTTGTTGCGGAATAATCCAGCTATCCTTCCAAGATATGCCTTGATGGTTCTTGCCCCATAGTGGTGCTCGATGAGGAATTGTCTAAAATCTTCCAGCTTGTCCTCGTAATAGTACCTGACTTTGCGGTCATCGGATTTGAATTGCTGTTCTCGTTGGTCTACTATTTGTTGTGGGGTCTTGTCTACGTAGTAGCAGAATATTGGTAATACTGAGACGTAGCCTTGCCATGTTCTAGCCGTTAGCTTTGATTTGGCGACTTCCATTGCTTCGGAGTTCATCTAGTCTTGGTGTGCCTTTTTCCAAGCATCAACCTTCTCCCTTAACTCTAGCTTCTTGCTTTGAGATTCTTCCATAATATCCAATTCTCATACATCCATTTATGTTATTGTACGAGAAATTCAACATTACCGTCTCATGTAACAAGCATATTCAGAGCTTTCTCTCGAATATTAATGCTTGAGTTCTCAATCCCCGAATTTAATAGAAACGGGATATATTGATTTTTTAAATAAGTAAAAAATCCTATAGTTATATAATATAAATACGTTTAAAATATTTTTTCTCAAGCTGATGAGATTCATTATCTGAAATACGCAATAAAATAAAAGCCAGTATAATAAATTAACAAAAGGAAAACCCAGCAACAGAATCAACAAACAAAAAGCAAAAAGAAAACGCAAACAACAAACCCAAGAAACAAAAGCAGAAAACATAAGACCAAGGCAACGGAGTTATTTTTCCCGTTATAACGGCATACCTATTATATAGTTAGTTCTTCCAAGCTGAATGGTTTTCCATGACCGGGGTAGATTGTTTTCGCGTCCAGCGTCTTCAAGAGCTCAGCGCTGCTCTCGAAGGTGGCCTTGTCGTCTATTATGCTGGTTTTTTCTGGTTTCTTATCGTTTCCATAGATGTCTCCGCAGAACAGGTCTCCTTCATCAGTGAGTATTGACACCGATCCCTTCGAGTGCCCCGGCGTATAGATAACAGTGGCGTCCAAGCCGTACTCTGATAGGCGTTGATTATCCTCTAAATATATATCTGGAGTAAACCTCTCTTGGTTACTTAATCCAAATAGCTTCATCAATACACCGATGATGCCAATCATGACACCGCCATCGGTGTTCGCGAACATGCCACCGCTCTCAGCCATCACGGCATCTTCACGGCGCATAGCGATCTTTGCTCCATGCTTGTCCCTGAGATATGCGGCGTTTCCAATGTGGTCTATGTGTCCGTGGGTGATTATTATGAGCTTGAGGTCTCCGGGTTTGCATCCCGCTTTCTCTAGCGCGTTTTCAAGTTGTTCTCGTCTCTTCATTATGCCTGTGTCAATCAGCGTATACCCTGTTTCTGTTTGGATTAGATAGCAGTTTACCCCGAAGAAGTAGTTAAGGGGGATGCGGATGATCTCCATGCATCATCAATATTCAGATGATGGTATAAGTGTCTCTCCAAATGCATCCAGTTTGAGTGTAAGGGCTATATTCTTTCAAAATTATGTATAGATATGGAAGGCGTCCCAAGCACTGTTATTGATTTCTTGCTAGCGTATTCAAGACTAGACTTGGATAAAATGATGGCTTGTTTTGCAGAAGACGCTACCTCCTTTTTCCCCGTATCCCATCACATAATCATGCTCGATGGAAAGGATGAGATAAGAAACGCCTTCGAGAGGGTATTAAAAAATATACGTGGAGCCGGTTTGAAGAGCATAAATCTCGAACCGGAAGACGTTAAAATTCAGGTCATTGGAGACACAGCGATAGTAACGTTTCACATAAGAGAGGATCATCTGAGTAGGAGAACCATAGTTCTCAGAAGGAAAGAGGGACATTGGCTTATACAGCATCTTCACGCATCCAATGCTCCACTTGGGGAACCGCCGTGAATCCAAGATATTTGCGTGAAAAGAGTCTGAATAGAGACTGTGGTTTATGTTAAATGCTTCAAGGGATGAGTTATTTGGATGACTCTGGAAGCCGTCACTTTCGATCTCTGGGATACACTTGTCTATAATAGAAACTATGGGGAGTTCAGGCTACCAGAGCTGAGCCGAATCCTGAAATCATGCGGATTGGAGTTAAGCTACGAAGAATTAAACGAGGCGTACATGAGCGGCTTCAGATACAGCAGCAGAGTGATACCAGCAGAGAACCATAGACATGTCGAGACAGAGGAGATAGTCGAAAAAGTCCTTGACGCAGTGGGTTATAGTTCACCCAAAACCCGTGAGAAGATTGTGAGAATCTATGAGGAGGCTATTCTCTGTGACCCACCGAGGCTCAAAGAGGGCGTAGTTGATGTATTGGATTACGTAAAGGGGCGATACATGGTTGGGTTGATCAGTGTAACCGGCGTCAGCCCCGGTAGGATAGTTCGTGCGATTCTGAGAGACTACGGTATTCTACATTATTTTGAAGCTTTGACCTTCAGTGATGAGGTGAAGATAGTTAAACCCAATCCATTGCTTTTTACATCTTGCCTAGAGGAGCTTGGAGTAGCCCCAGAGAACGCTGTGCATGTGGGTGACAGCTACAAGAGCGATATTGTTGGAGCCATCGACGCTGGTATGCATGTTATCTGGGTAAAGACCCGTGAACAGGAGCAGAAACAAGGCTATGTTCCCGACGCAGTGATAAACAATATAGTAGAGCTTCCTGCTGTGCTCAAATCTTTGGAATAAATGCGCCTACTTTCTCCATGTAGCATCTATAATCTTCTCCAAATTGTTTCAGCAATAACTCTTCTTCATTCTTCGAGACCGTATAATAACCATATAACGCGACCCAGGGGAGAATCGTGAACCATCGCTGCCAAAATAAAGTGACCCCGAGAATCATCAGCATGTATCCGAGGTAAGAAGGGTGACGCACAATAGAGTATGGGGCATCAGTGATGAGCTTCTGGTCCTTGGGCATTCCCCAAGAGATGGCGTATCTTCCGCGTACAGCCACACTCCAAGCGTGCAACACGCAGCCAATGAAAAACAAAAATAGCCCAAATCCTGTGACTAGCCCAATCTGAACAGGGAGACTGCCCCTGTAATCCAAGGCGATAATTGCCAGCGATTCCGCGAACATTCCAATTGAGCCAAATAGTGCGAGGAGAAACCCTGTACCAATAGGGCTCTCGTCTCTGTTTCCAGTCCATGTGTCTCTGTTTTTCAAAACGTTTTGTAGACTGACGCCCCAGAATATGATGAGACCGAGGGATATTATCGGGTAAACGGGGGGCATGGTTCTAATTTACTCTTGAATGATTTAATGGGTTTCATGGTTAGTTTCTGGTAAAACATTAATATGTAAACCTTTATTGGTTTACTGATGGTTGTTTATGTGTTCTACCAAGCTGCTTTAATCTATGGCACCGCTGTAGGACTCCTCGCCATAGGGTTCAAACTAACACATGAAACATCAGGCTACATGAACCTAGGCTACACAGTCAACCTAGGAGTAGGAATGGCATTCGGATTCATAGTAATCCAGCAGCTAAACCTCATACCAGTACTGGGTGCGCCGTTCTCATTCATACTCACAGGGCTATTCAACGTACTCGTCTACACGCTGTTTTATCGTAGAATGGAGTCACGGAACTACTCCGAGATATTAATAGCGCTGTTTGGTCTCGTCTCAATATACGTCGCTGAAAACGTCTTAACCGTAGCCGAGTACCTGATGCGAGTCACTTTGGAGTCAGAGTACTGGTGCGGACCAGCTCCAATCAGATTTGCGACTGCTCATCTCCATTACAATAGATCTATTAGCGGTGTTTTCATAGACGGATTCATAGAAATACTGATAATATTCACAGCATGCACCCTCTTCTTTCGCTGGATATACCGTGATCAACGAGGGGTATTGCTGAGAGCAGTAGCGGAGAACCCGAATCTAGTTGAAGTATCCGGCATTAACTCTGTAAGAGTCAAAACAATAGCTTGGTTCATAGCTGGAGGGTTAGGCGGAGTCGCCGGAATAATCTCTCCATACATGATGAAAGGCGAGATGGGACGAGATATAATGCTGCTATTTTTCCCAGTAGTGGCTGCAGCAATATTAGCTGAAAAGAGAGAGCCTTGGATTGCTGGATTTTTAGGTCTGTTAATTGGATTTGCCCAGCTTGTTTTGTTGACTTGGGGTCAACAATACATCGGTGTATGGGTCGGTGAATACTGGAGCATCATACCACAAATTTTCCTAGTAATCACCCTATTGATGAAGGATAGAAGGCTAAAGATACCTAGTTGGGTGAGTCCACGTAGACAGTGATCCTGTTAGGGTCAACGGTAAACGGGTAGCCTGCCGCATTAAGTTCATTCATTGAGAGTCTTAACCAGTCTCCGAACTCGCCTGAACTAGTATTATCAGGGTCCATTGTGGATATGTTATCACCGTTCTCCGCTGCGATCTTGCAGAGTATGCTCTTTGATGCCCAGCAGTCAATTGCCACTGGATCAGTGCTTGCAGCGATTATGTTAGTCTCCGTTGCATGCGAGTACGGTGTCTTGGGGCCATCCTTGGGAAGGGCGTTCACATAGATGGCGTCGATGATGTTCAAAGTGGGTACACGTGTCTGAGCCATCAAGGTACCCATTGCGCCTTTACCCACTGCGCTGTGAATCCTGTACCCGAGACCAGCACTGAGCTTGTCGCTTGGTACACCCATGTAATGCTTCACAGCCCCAGTGACGCCATAGATCATGTGAGTCTTCAACACAGGTACACTGATAACTTTGAGCCTATCCACATCATAGTCATCGATCTCCTGCTTGTAAACACCATGCTTGAAGCTGATCTGAGTCCCAAAAGGCGTAGTAAACTTGGGATACGAGACCACAGTCCCAGTCGAGGCGACTATCGTTGTCTGAACCACGTACCCGTCCTCATCATCACCCTCAGCGAACTCCTGAACTACATTCGAGGTGATGGTATCCCAAAGATATGTGGAGACCCTGTAATCAGCGTTCATATCCACCACGTCCTGAATGCTCTGTGTTCTATCCTGAGCGTTACTCACACCCCAGTCAAGGCTGCCACCGCGACCCACGCCACCATACTGAGCCTGCCCGTTATCAGCCACAACGATCTCACCCTTCCATCCATCAGGGTGATCGATTATCGCCTTGATAATGGACTTCACAAGATCAGTGTTTGTGCCTCCCCGCTCATCCCACTGGCTATTCACCTTGATGAGAACCACATCATTGTTACCGATGAAGCCCGAGGGTCCCTGTGCCTCATCTTCTTTTGATGATTGATAGAAGGGCTGCCCTTCCGTATCCATCAAAGCGATGAGACGTTCAACACCATCATCATTACCATTGGTTCCTGTGACAGCGTAGATCACTGATGGGTTCGGCTCTGTGGATACAACTGGTTCTAAATTAAGTTTCACGGGGGTCAAATCCTGTTCATCTATACCACCGTCATTGAGCCTCATATACCCATACGCCCCAGCCCCAAGCAATATAATCACAACAACAGCTTTCCACTGCATCCTAACATGGTCAAATTCGACAAAACCAAGAACAGGAGTAAGATAAGTCGCCATCCAGAGATCAGCATACCTTGCAGCCGACTGCTGACAAGGATAAAACGCCCTGCTCGGCTTGAGACCTGTCCTAACAACGTACCAGATGAAGCAACCCAATCCAAAGAGGAAGAAATTATCTCTAAACTGTCTGAGAAGCCTCATGGATTATTCTCACGGCAGAGGGTTTATCTGATTTTGCTAAGCCTGAATGCTCCCTATGCCCTCAGTAACCATGATGTACAATGCACCGAGATTGCATGCGAGCCCCATACCACCAGCTATCATTGCTAACTCACTCGCGGTCTCAACTCCGAGAAGCTTCAACACGATCCCAGCCAGCTTGTGGCTACGAACGACTCCACCAACTGTACCCACACTCATAGGCATCTCAAGGGTCCCCAGCAAGTCCCCAGACTCGTTCTTTACCCATCTTGTCAATGGCCTGTATGTTCCGGTGATGGCAGCGTAACTATGGGCTCCAGCCTCAACCGCTCTTGTATCGTTGCAGGTAGCCAACAATAACCCGATTATGCCATTCATCACGCCCTTGTTGCTCGTTGAAGCCCGATAGGGATCAGCCCAAGCGAAAGCATCAGCCTCGATGATCCTGTCAACCACATCTGCACCTACCCGATCCTTACTGACTGTAGCCGAGACCCTTACCATACGCTCAGTGGCTAGATTGCTGAGAATCCTCATATTCACATATCCACCCGTGATCCTCTCAACCGTCGGCGCTATCAGCTCACACATGGAGTCAACGAGGTTTGCCCCCATGCTATCACGCACATCAACATAGACCTCCACGATCAACATAGAACCAACCGCGGATTCCAGCTGCTTAACGCGTAGATCAACAGCCTTACGAGTGGCGCTAATGGTATTCGCGTCCACAAGCAGATCCTCACGTTCATCAAGCACGGCTTTAACAGCCTCATCCATAACAGGCACATCCAATACCTGTATCTGCCCAATCATTATGTTACCAGTCGTCGAAGCGATGAAATTATCGACCAAACCAGCGCCAGTAGACGCCTGAGTGATGACACTCCGCTCCTCTGTGGCTATTGGTACCAATACCGGTCTGCCGTTGATAACAAAATTCTCAGCTAAGCCAAGGGGGATTCTAGTTATCCCGATTACGTTCTCACGCATCTGGTCAGCCATCTCGATGTCCAGTCCACCGGTAACCGTCAACACCTCGTGCTCAACCTCTGACAACTGCTTATGGAACTCTCGGCGTTTTTCCTCGGTGAACATCCAATCACATAAAGACGGGTCTAGGATAAAGGTTCCATTATGCGGGTGATTTTTATTGAATGATAGGATTGAAGGCGGTATGAAGTCAAAGCTACTCGCATTATACCTCATAATATTATCACTGATATTGGTGCAACCCATATCCGCCTCAGCCCCCACTATGGACAACCTAGTATTAGGCAAGATCACAGTAACCGGGAAAGGAGAGGTGGTACCAAACTACGGATACCATGTGTGGGGGGAGGTAAGCAACACCGAGCTATTCAACATAAAGAACGTCATAGTCGAGGTAACCACCTATGACCAATCAGACGCAGTCATCGACACACAGACCACCATGGTGCGCCCAACAATAATAGAAGCCGGTAAAAAGGCGCCTTTCCTCGTCATTAGCACAAAGCAGGCACAGGTTTACAGGGAAGAGATAAAGATCAAGAGCTACGAGAAGACGCAGGAGTATAACTTCCCCTTCATCGAACTCACCGAGGTATCAGAGATATACAACGGGGGAGTAACGGGCACCGTGTCCAACACCCATAGCTACATCAACGTATACGAGGCCGAGATAATCGCCACATATTACAGAAACGGCGACGTAGTGGATATCAAGAGCTACGGTGTAAACAACTATGCCCAATTCAACGCAGGAGCGGCAGAGAGCTTCACGGTCCAATCAGACAAACTTACCCACACTTCAGTTAGACTAACCACACAATGTAACCTCTACTACAGGGAATCGGAACCAAATATTATGCTAAGCACTAGTAACCCAGTCAACGGGGAAGATCTAACGTTGAACTTCACTGTATACCCACCAATACCGGGACTGCCCATTGATGTAACCTTTACATCGCCCAACGATGAGAGCAACGTTGTCCCCATAGTCTTGTACAGTGATAGCAGATACTCCATGAAAATAACCGCATCAGGGGAGGGAAACTGGAAAGTCAAGATGACCGTCCTACCAAACCTCGTGAATCAGAGCAGAGGGTACATTGAGGGAGCGGAGATCGAGAAGACGTTCACTGTAATGAAGGCACCCGAGGTAACACCGCCCAGCACAGATGATACCACAGGAGAGGGCACGGGGTCAAGCGGAGTAGACGTCGAGATAAAGAATCTTACAGATAGTATTCCCGGCTTCCCGGTAGCAGCCATTCTTGTGGCGCTATTAGCTTTCTCAGTGCTCCAGTATCGACGGGATTAACGCAGGGAATATAATCCACCTCGTCTCATCTTGAAGAGAATAAATTTGTTGAGCAAACTAGGGATACCCGTAATCGACGCCCACGCCCACTACTTCAACGTAAACACCATGCAGAACTGGGCGCAGCGAGGCAGAACAATGGAGAGCTTCGCAAACCGCACAAAGTCACGCACAGACATGACTAGCATCGAGCTCCCAGACGAGAACTGGGACACTGCCCAGAAATGGGTGAATGAACTGGACAGGTACGGCATTGAGACTATGGGGGTTATGGTGGGAGCAGAGGCATACGACGAGTTCAAGGAAACCATGAAACGATTCCCAGACAGATTCATCGGATACGCCAACATCAACCCAGATGAACCAGACGCAGCTCAAAAAGTTGAACAGGCAGCGAGAGACGGCTTCAAGGGAATAAAACTCTACCCCAGCAGCTGGAAAGACCTCAAGGTCTATGATGAGCCCTGCTACCCGGTCTACGAGGCATGTAAACGCAACAACTTGGTGGTGTTCCTCCACTTCGGCATCACCATCGGTGGACAAGCGGATCTCAGAAACGGCAACCCCATCGACATTCAGGTTCCCAGCAGGGACTTCCCTGAGCTTAACTTCGTCATAGCCCACTTTGGAGCGGGTTTCTTCAGAGAAGTGCTGATGATGCAGTACCAGACCGATAACGTATACATGGATAGCAGCGGAAGTAACAGCTGGATGAAGTACCAGCCATACGACTTAGACCTCAAGATGATATTTAGAAAAGCAATACAGGCAGGTGGAAGCCACAAGATACTCTTCGGCACAGACAGCACATTCTTCCCGAGGGGGTGGAGATTCAACATACTTGAAGCACAGCTGGAAGCCTGCATGTCACTCAAAGTAGAGGGCAGCATCAAGGACGAGGATATTAGCAAAATATTCCACGAAAACGTCAAGGCGTTGGCTCATTTCTAAACCATAGCTTCAAAACCCCAAAAAGTATATCCCATTGTTATGGAAGACGCCGAGCGCCGTAACATACTCAAAGTACTCTACGCCACCATATTCCTAACCGCCACAGGTCTCGGCACATGCACATTCCTACTACCAGTTTACGCTCAGACCCTCGGAGCAACCTACACTGACCTCGGTTTGATTGGCGCAGCTGGCAACATAGTGTACACCGGAGTCACCCTCGCAACAGGTTACACGCTGGATAGATACGAGAAAATCAAGCTCTACACCGGCTTCACAGTATTCGGAGCCGCAGTGATGGCGTTATTCTCGCTTGCCAATAGCATTCCACAGATCATCATAGTAAGAGGCTTGATGGGGGCGGCGTCAGCCACCTTCTGGGTCTCAGCGAGCACCCTAACAGCGGAGATAAGCCCAAAGATGGAGCTAACAAGAAGCCTAGGACGATACAACCTCTCATGGATACTAGGATTCACCGTAGGACCCTACCTCGGAGGTTTAATAACAAGCAGTTACGGCTATAACACGTTCTTCCTGGCATCAGCGGGGGTCATTCTCATCAGCCTCGTATTGATACTGTTCAAAATACGTGGCAGAGTAGAGCTGAGACGAGCGATAACACAGGAGAAGGTCAGCATCGGTGAGTTAAAACCGCTGGCTCTCAGCTACCTTACCCTCATCCCATTCACAGTGGTACTTGGCATCTACATGGCCATAATACCAGGACACATGAAAGTCGTCGGCTTAACCGCCTCACTCATCGGTTTACTGCTCACCATAACTAACGGCGTCCGTGGAACCTTCTTCTTCAACGTAGAAAGATTCGTACGCTGGGGAGTATGGAAAAGCCTGCTCATGGCATCAGGATTCCTGGCCTTCTCAATGTTTCTCGTGAGAAGCGGAGAAACCGCCCTCGGATTCGGCATCCCACTTATCTTCTACGGAGCAGGCTCAGGCATCATGACCCCTGTGATTCTGGATTTCATAAGTAAACGTACACCGCCGAGACTCAGGGGAACAGCGATGGGTGTTCATGAAGGCGTCTACGGTGTCGGTATGTTCTTTGGTCCTTTAATCGGCGGAGCCATAGCTGATGCCTATTCTGCTTACACGCTGTATTCGCTGCTTGTAATAGTGGCGTTATTGGTTCTCCCCTTCGGATATATGATGACTCGGGAGCCCAAGCCTTAAACTGGTTACCGTATTCAACTCCTTGTGTCTAAGCGTAGAAAAAGAGGATATCCAGTTGCGGTTCTGATTGGCTTAAAGAGAGATAAGGCGGCTTTCTGGAACGTCTACAGCCAATCAATAAAACCAGACACAGTCATCAAGCGAGAGAACAATGAATACAACTTCTACGAAGCAGTGGTCAACCAACTCCGACCAAGCATCAAACAGGGAGTAAAAACAGTGCTCATAGCCTCACAGGATAAGAAAAACTATGAAAAATTCTACGATCATGTAGAGAAACATCAGCGATGGCTTATCGGAGGCTATGAGCTAAACAGGGTTACTATCGAATACGTAGAGGGTTCCGCCGAAGACATGGACTCTGTTATGGAACTCATCGAGGATTCAGGTCTCAAGAGAACCATCAAGGAGGCTTCAAGTGAAGATGTTAAACGCATCATGAGTGTGTTGGAGAAACGTATTGGAACACCTGAAGGGATAGAGACTCTTCTCTTTAACATCAAAGAAGTCGAAAATACAGTGTACGGAGACACCAACCCCGAGTATATCCTATTAACAACCGATTTTCAACGTCAAAACGGCAGACGCATCCAGAGACTCATCCAAATAGCCCAGAATAAGGGAATTAAAACCATGATCGTTGAGGCAAACACGGCGATGGGTAAACGGTTAACCCAGTTCGGTGGTCTAATATGCATGTTGGACGAGTTATAATAACGTTAGACGCGTTTTGATGAGAATAACTTGTTTTGAAGGCCGGGTTATGCGTATCAACGCCGTAAATTTAGTGTATTTTGTCTTCTTGCCTTTGCGCAACTGGTTCTTGATTTAATTTTGTAGACCATCACCTGAAACAGAAGCCGCTGTTTTCACCTTCCAAACACAGTACTGATGATTTTCACGGGTTTTGTTGACATAAAATTATCATCAACTTACTAGGAAATCACTTGAAATAACGCTGCAACATGAGAGTAATCCCCTATTATAATAAAATATGAAATAAGTTAATATTATAATATAAGAATAACAACAAAAATCAGATACGGCTGAACAAGCGATGATAGTCTCAATGAGTGAGGACGCTTTATTGTCTGTTGATGTTAACCCTCGGATATGAAGTCATTAGCCTCATCGAGAAAGCTGCTAGGCCTGTAAGTGTCGGCCATGTATACCCCAAGCTTCTCCATATCAGCAAGAGACCTATTTGTGTACGGTCTGAAGATGGATTTCCTCGCAAGAGGAGAGACACATGCACAGACCCGTACCCCCTGATCTATCATTCTCTCCAAGATATGATAATTATCAACGTTCTGCGGAGTCTCCTCACCCGGCTGAGTCAACACAAAGTCGCTGAAGATGAACACCATTCTATCGCTTCGATCATTGATGTCCGTGATCTCATCATAGGCCCACTGCAGGCTCTTACCTGGAACGGTTCCACCCCAGGTCATACTCGTGAATCCACCGCAGTACCGTTTCTCCATCTCCGTGGTGCTGCAGAACATCATAGAGATAAGGTCCTCCAGTATCGGCATTACATCGACCTCGTCGTAAAAATCCTTGACGATGTGGCTGTTGGACTCGTACAGGGTTAGCGCGTATTTTTCGCGCCTCAGCCCCCATAGCAGAGGCACTATACTCATCACACTGTAAGTTATGCTGTTCAAGCCCTCAAGATCGTAGAACATCGTGTTACTGATATCAAGAACGAATACTATGTGGCGTTTCTGCTTCTCACGTTGCCTCATCAAGAAATCATCCCAACGGATATCCTCGACACTTCTTCCCAGATCGAGGATATTCTCTAGGCTTCTCTCCTCATCAATGAGATCAGTGTCCTCGCCGGGCTGAAACGGCATGAGGTTCCTGCTCTTATTCCAGTCCTCTTTTCGCTCAAACTCTCTCCCAAGCTTCAACAACTTCTCCTTGAGAAGATCCTGCAGTACTTTACGGGCTTCCTCTTTCTTTATACCCTTCATATAACGTATGCCGGTCTTTATGATCTCATCCTCGCCTGGACCTACGCCTATATCCGGTTTGTTCATGAAGTTCTTAAACTGGAACTCGCTTTCCTGAGCCGCCATCCCAAGCTCATTCTCAAGACCCTTCCCATAAGGCGAGACCGTTACCTGTTCATCTGCCGTCTGTTTCAGCAAGCTGAGAAAATCATCCCCCGTGTTATCTGGCTCCGGCAACGGATCCTCCGGGTTTACATTAACAAGTATCTCTGCAGCTATCTTCTCGGCTATGGTTTGGCTGTCGACATGGCTCGTGATTATCGCTGCGTTGATCAAATCGTTGAAGGTTAGATGACCTTGTCTGAGGTACGGTGGTAGGAGCAGTTTCCCCATGTTGATGCCTTGTCTTGGGCTGGGCTTTTCCTCGCATTCACGGTTGAGACGCATTCGCTGAATAAACTCTGGGATAAACCAATGGGCGTATCGGAAGGGGTAAGTCATATAGACGTTTTCCGACACCTACGCCAACCTCTTCTCAACAATCTCCTCGATGATCATGTTAACTGTCTTGCCCTCTTCCTTCACCCGCATCTCCTTGCTCAACACAGCTGGCGCGAAGAAGCGAATCGCAGCATCCTCCTCCCCAAAACGGCCAATGTACTTGTTCACAAGCCTCGTGAGGAAAATACCTGATCTTGGCGACGCAGGAATCTCTAGACTCGGCAGGTGGCGGGTCTCATCAACTATATCATATATCTTGTCGAGGGCGCTCTCGGGCAGATTGAAGGCAGGGGTGTTTTCCCTGATGATTTCCATCTCCGTCTCCTTCGTAGGATAAGTTAACCTAATCCAGCTCCCCATACGGTCAACGAGTACCTTGCTTAGCCTGTATGTTCCCGCGGTCTCAATGGGGTTCTGAGTCGCAACAAACGCGAAATCTTGATGGGCCTTCACCATCCCAATGGGGAACAGGTGATAATGGCGCTCCTCCAGTGGTGCGATGAGACTGTTTTGGCAGAACTCTGTAGCCCTGTTTAACTCCTGTGCGACAAACAAGCCGCCCTCAACCATTGCCCTGATGAGAGGACCCGGCTCAAAGCTGCTAATATTACGTCCATTCCTGACGACGAGGGCAGGGTCAAAGCTTCCGATAAGCCTGCTAGGTGTGACATTCTCGTCGAAGAAGACCTCGTGGAAAGTACGGCCCGTGTCTTCAGCTACCTTTCTTGCGAGCAGGCTTTTGCCCACTCCCGGTGGCCCAACTAGGCATGGTGTGATCCCTGTGTCTAGGCTGTCTCTTAGTAAGTCGTATGCTTTCTGGTACTGTCCCTTGAGAACTACTTGGTGTTCGATTTTGATGTTCTCCACGATGCTCTTCTCAAGCATCTTGCGGAAGCCCAGTTCCCTTTCCGCCATCATGATTATTTCCAGTGCTTAACTGCATTGTACGATTTAAGCGTTATATAAACCAACGTTGCATTATCCCACTTATAAGCGACAAAACATACAATAAATACAGCGCTCCAACGACTTAGAATGCTTTAAATGCCTGTAGTGATCGTTTTCTTTGAAATCGTTATTCTTAATAACCGTAAGGGAGTAGTTTAACGATTCACAAGAGGGAAAACTTTGATCGAAATAAGACTTCACGGCAGGGGCGGCCAAGGAGCAGTAACTGCTTCAAGGATTATCGCTATTGCCGCTTACGAGGAAGGACAGTATTCCCAGGCTATCCCCATGTACGGTACAGAGCGTCGTGGTGCGCCACTTACTGCCTTCGTCAGGCTCGATGACCAGCGTGTCAGGGAGAGGGAGCTAGTCCATACCCCAGACATAAGCATAGTCCTCGACCCCCTTATCGCAAAACAACAGGCTGTAGTTGAAGACCTGAAAGCAGGTGGCCTAGTGTTGTTAAACACACATGAAAACCCCGAGGACGTTAAACTAGGTGGAGACTTCAAAGTAGCTACTGTAGACGCTACTACTATCGCCCTCGAGACTTTAGGCAGGCCAATCACCAACACCGCCATTCTAGGCGCTTTCGCGAAGGTCACTGGCATAATTAAGGTTGAGTCCATTGAGAAGGCTATAAAGAAGAACTTCCCAGGCAGGCTCGGCGAGATGAACATCGCGGCTGTTAAGAGAAGCTACGATGAGGTTAAGGGACCAGTTCAGGCCACAGTCAAGGATGCGCCACCAGTAAAAGTCGATCTTCACGTCGGTGGTTACGGTGTTCTCAAGGACGTCTCTAGCTGGAGAGTATTCACACCTGAGATCGATGTTGACAAATGCATCGGCTGTAAGAACTGCTGGATATTCTGTCCCGAGACAGCCATCGAGTGGGATGAGGATACAAAGAAACCATCCATAAGATACAATGCCTGTAAAGGCTGCGGTGTCTGTGCAAACGAGTGCCCAGTCAACTGTATCGAGATGGTGAGAGTGGAGGCATAAGAAAATGTCATACGAAGTAATGGTAGGAAACAAGGCAGCCGCAACAGCGTGCAAGCTAGCACGTGTGCAGGTAGCCAGCGCTTTCCCAATCACACCCCAGACAACAATCACACAGTACCTTTCAGAGATGCACGCTAAAGGCGAGTGGGACTTCGACTTCATTAACGTAGAAGGCGAGCTCAGCAGCCAAGTAGTTGTACAGGGCGCAAGCCGTGTAGGTGCAAGAACATTCACATGCACAAGCGGACCGGGTCTGCTTTACATGCATCACCCTATGCAGACAACAGGCAGCTCAAGGCTCCCCGTAGTCATGGCCGTTGTCCACAGGGGTTACAAAGGCATGCAGCCCGACCACAGCGACTTAATGAGTCAGCAGTGGACAGGTTGGAGCCACTGGTATGTGGAGCACGCACAGGAAGTACTTGACAGTATACTCATGGCCTACAAGATCGCTGAAGACCCAAGAGTCAGAATCCCAATCGCAGTCGGATATGACGGATATGTGCTTAGCTATACAGCTGAGCCAGTTGAGATTCCAGAGCAGTCTTTAGTAGATGAGTGGCTGCCACCAAACAAACCGATCCCAAGCATTCTCCCAGACGAGGTTGATCAAAACACATTCGCAGGAGGATGGGGCGGAGGAGACCCACAGATGCCATGGAAGATCCACCACGAGGCAATCCTCGGAATCGAGGACATACTCAAGGATACAATGGACAGCTTCGAGAGACAGTTCGGTCGCCGATACGGTAACGGCATGATCCAGGAATACATGATGGAGGACGCCGACTGCGCAATCATTGCAATGGGTACAATCGCAGGTACATGCAAGGCAGCTGTCGAGAAGATGCAGAAAGAGGGCAAGAAAGTTGGCCTCATAAAGCTCAGGAGCTTCATACCATTCCCAGAGAACGACTTCAAGGAGTTGGCGAAGAAACTGGACGGCATCGCAGTAGTCGACAGAAGCATCTGCCCAGGTAAGGGTGGACCAGTCTTCAGCAAGCTCAGGGATGTTCTCTATGAACAGGAAGAAAAGCCCACGATGCTACAGTTCCACGCAGGACTTGGCGGTAAAGAGGTAAGGACACATGACTTCGAGATGATCGGAGACAAGATCCTCAACGCAGCCAAGGGCGGTAAAGAAGACAAGGTAACATGGGTTTAAGAGGAGCAAAAAGGAGTAAATAACAATGAGTGAAAGAATCACAAGGCTACAAATCCCGATGAGCGAAATGACCATCACCCCAGGCAGCGCATGTCAGGGATGTGGAGCAGCTCTAGCGGCAAGGCTCGCCTTCAAGGCTCTTGGTCCAAACGTTATCAGGCACGGCATCCCATGCTGTCCAGATAGTGTAACCAAGACTCCAAGATCTGGAACAGTGTTTGAAGGCGGCGGTGCTCTACTCACAGGTACTGCACACGGATTGAAGGCTATTGGCAGAAGTGATGTAAAGGCGGTCGCCTTCTACGGTGACGGCGGTACCTACGACATTGGCTTCCAAGGTCTATCTGGTGCAGCTGAGAGGAACGAGAACGTCTTTGTCATCACAAAGGACAACGAGGCTTACATGAACACGGGAAATCAGAGGAGCAGCTCAACACCCAAGTACTCAATGACAAGCACCACACCAATCGGTGTAAAGAGTAGGGGTAAGGCGACTCAAAAGAAGAATATCCCATTCATCTTCGCAGCCCACTACGTCCCCTATGTGGCCACGGCAAGCGTTGGCTACCCAGAGGACTTGATCGCCAAGGTGAACTATGCTAAGGATATTGAGGGCTTCAAGATGCTGATCATACAGGCACCTTGTCCAGTTGGCTGGAGATTTGACCCAGCCAAGACCATTGAGGTTGCTAGATCAGGTGTACAGTCAGGTGTCTGGCCACTGATGGAGATCGAGTACGGTGATAAGTTCAAGCTGAACTACAAGCCAAAGGAGCTCAAGCCAGTCTCGGAGTACCTAAAGCCACAGGCAAGGTTCCGCCACATGACTGACGACGAGATCAACGAGGTCCAAGAGTTCACTACGACTCGCTGGGAGAGCCTCCTCAAGTCTGATGAGAGCGGCAGGATTATTATTTAATCCAACCCACATTTTATTTCCAAAATTTTTAAGTAAATTTTAAAACCTTCTAGGTGTTCCCATGCATCCGAGGATGCGGTGTGG
>CAYTVK010000013.1:0-18709 GCA_964441725.1 uncultured Candidatus Bathyarchaeia archaeon
CAAGGTCGATGCCAAGCGCCTCATCAGCCCACCTCACCAAGCCATCGGTCTGCTCCTTACTGGGATGATTCAAGAAAACACTATCAGTATCACCATACAGCACCTCGATACCAAGCTCCTCAGCCCGCTTCCCAGCCTCCTCCATCGCATACCGCCCCACGGCAGCAGTGCTCTCAGCCAACGGGGGACAATACAGCGGGAAACTTTCAGCCCCAAAAACCCCATAACTGGCATTCAAGAAGACCTTCAACGCCTGCTGCACAACATGATAATACTGGCGCCTATCATCACTCAACGACTTATCCTTCGCCTTGGGCTTATACCAGAGAACACGCAGATCCCTGAGACTCCCAATCAACTCGCTGGTCATCCCATGCCGCTTCCTGCACACCCAGTGAGTCGTACCCGGAATCAGGTTATCCTTACACTCCTCATGCCCACATAGCAGCGTCTCATAGCTGAGATTCCAGTTACGGATCGCACTAGGATACAGGCTAGCGAAGTCAACCACAGTCACATTAAAATGAATACCCGGCTTCGGGTCACGCACAATAGCCCCCTGATATTTCTTCCCCTTAATCATAGCCTCAGTGGTGGTACCACCCTTGCTGATGATAATATCCTGAGCGTTAGGAATCAGCCAACCCTCCTGACGATGCATCCACTCCATCAACGCCAGTATCCAGCGACTCACACCGAAACGGCTCAAATCCTCAAGAATCATCTTACTGATGCGCTGAAGCATCACCATCAGGTTCATCACAAGATTATCGTTAAACGCCGTCAACTCAAAGGTGATAAACGCATCCTGCATACAGTACTCAGCCATCTCAGCCATAGTCAACTGGTTAAAATCAGGCACAGGAATCTTACCCTGATGCAAAATACCCTGAGTAATATCATCCAAGCTAAACTCACGGTAAGCGTTCCCAAACGCATACCCCTGAATGCTCCTGTTCCTGAAAAACTGATATAAGTCAATATGCACACCATTCGTAAGGAACGCGAAACGCCTACCAAGCGTAATGGGAATAACGTCATCACCGAGCCCAAGATTCCGCGCACGATTCCTCAGATACTTGAAGTCAAAATCATCCCCGTTAAAAGTCAAGACAATAGGATACTCGTCAATAATCCTAAGAGTCTCCTCAACAAGCTCCCGCTCAGTCCCAAACACAGTCACCGAATCAGCGCCCGGCACAGTGCCAACAACCTCACCAGTCCCCAGGTCATCAATCAGCATAACCTGTCTAAGCCCATCACTTCCAGCGAAAGCCACAGTTATAATAGGCTCCTTCGCCTCATCAGCGTTAGGCATCCTGTTCACCACACTGGGACGAACCTCGATATCAACAGCAACACGGCGAATGTTCGGGATAGGCGCCTGAAGCAGACGCGCCCAATCCTTCATGGGCTCAGCACATCGTTAAACTGAGCCTCAACATCAGGAGTCAGACTCCAGTCACCAGCCACCAAGTCACTGTCCACCACCCTGTACGGCATCCCCGGCACAATCCCCTGATCATAAATATAACACGCATAATACCGGATGCGGCTCTCCCAAGTATCATCAATGGCGTTCCTGATGCAGTTACCCCCACCGCCAATACTCAGCGGGTCCCCGGCAAGCACCTTAGTAACCATGATATCCCTCTCATTCAGGGCATCATACTTGATGACCTCCTGAAACCCCTTGAAGCCCTCATGACTCTTCACCCGCGGGTTAAGCTCCAGCATATCCTGGGACTCCTTGGAGATGAGATACGGCAGATGACCGGTGTTATCATACCAGAGATAGATCTGCTCCTCATTGGGCTCATAGAGCCGCACATAGGCTTTCCGCTGCTGCCCATCATACCCAGCGGACAGCAGATAACATGTATCCAGGTTATCAGGAGCCAGCCTACCCTTGACGTTAATTATCTCCTCGTCGCTCATCATCCGCCACTTTCACAGAGATATACTACGGGGCGATATAACAATATCACGAAACCCTTCACACTGTCCGTCTAATCCTCTGAATCAACCACGTGGGCTCTAACTGCATCAAAAACAGCGCCAACGTCCTCAACACCGCAATAAACCCTCATCAATGGCACGTAATCATTCGTGAGAGTGGCAACGCGGTGACGCTCATCAAAAACAACACGAGTTACCTTGCTCCATGGCACAAATAACCGCTCATTAAACATGGATAACAATCGCCCACCGGTGACGGAGTAGCGCTGAGTGAAGGCAGAGATACTCCAAGCAGCCCTGTTTAGGCTGCTCTCAAACTCACCCACTGTGCATAGCACGCCTTCATCGTCTAGCCTGTAGATCAACTGGAACTGGTTGAGGAAGACAAAGCCCATCACAAGGAACAATAAAACGATGAGCACAGAGTCAGCGATGAGAAACAGTCTGATCACGGTATAAACATACTGGACTCCCGTCACATAGACCACAACACTGGCCAAGGCAGCCGAGAGAACCAGTACAACCATCAAGATATCCACTAGCACATAGACGTTGGAGACCAACGGGACACGTATATCCCACTCAAGTCTCTCCATCACCTGTGCCTCAGATAACTATACAATGACTCCAACACAACGTAGGCAGCGGTAGTAGCAGTGACACCGGAATCATAGTGAGGATACACCTCATTCAAATCCAATCCAATCACATCGCCACGCATCACAGCCTCCACAGCATCCATGAGCATGGAGGTCGACAAGCCCTCAGGATGAGGATTACCAACCGCGGGAGCGTATGCAGGGTCAAGGACATCCATATCGATGCTCACATAGATAGAGCCAGATGTCTTTACTAGCTCCCTGATGCGTTCAACGGATTCCATTGGGCTCATGATGAACTCCCGCGCGAGAATATACGCCACGTTATCAGAGCCATCAGCGTACTCAACCTCCTCTCCACTCAAAGCCCTCACCCCAATCACCAACGCCTTACAGCCCAACTCCTCTATGGCTCTACGTAGGTAGGTAGCGTGACAGAGCCTTTCACCAAACAACTCATCCCTGAGGTCAAGGTGGGCATCAAACACCACCACCATATCCGGCTTCAATGCACGCAGCGCACCCAATGTAATGGTATGCTCACCCCCCAGCATCACAGGGAAACCCTCTATCCCGTTGATGGTCTCCTCAACGCCAGTCAAACACTCCTCAACGGATTCACAGGACACGTCCCCGACGTCGCCTAGGTTCAGGTCATCCCAGTCCAGCCCAGACCTAGCCGAGTAAGTGTCAAGAAAGCCACTCTCCCTGCGAACCGCATCAGGCCCAAAACGGGTGCCGCTGCGATTAGAGGTTGTGGCATCCAGGGGGGCGGCGAACAGCGTGAAAGCCGAGTCATGGATGCTTGGTTTATCGAGAAAGGTTAACAGGGTCGGCTTGGTTGGCATTTCTTACTCTACTACAACCTTGTCCACGCTGTGGATGACTGCTCCCTGTCGAGCCATATGTCCCTTGAGTTCCTCATAGTCGAGGCTTGTGCCTTCAACGATTATCCTGAGGCTCTCTGTTTTCTCATCCATCTCGACGACGGAGATATCTACTCTTGTTAGTCCCGGTAGCTCGCCCATGAATGTGGCGAATTCGGGTAGTGGTGGTTGATGGGGTTTCAGTACATCTAGAACCAGATGTATTATTTTCGGTTTCTCCAAACTTTTTCACATATCCTCCAGACGAATCTGGCAGATATTCACGGGAATATGATGCGCACCTGCTTTTATACTGTGTGGGTAGCTGGCTTTGCCTATTGCTCTTTATCCGGATATACAGGCTGTAACAATCAAAGTGTAACCTCGGCGGCTATCACCCAGTAACATATCAGTATTTTTCCGATTCCTTAAGAGGATAAATGGAGAAAAATGAGCAAAACAGCACAAACACTGAAATGGCTTATAATAATCACCCTCACACTAAACACCATCACAGCAACAACCATAACCAAAGCCACATTCGTGGAGATGGAGAAAATCCACTCACCGACAAAGATGAGCTACAACTGCGGCGAAACACTCGAATTCAACATAACAATAACAGTCAGAACAGTAAAAGACGGCTCAATCCTCAGCATAAAAAACCTCAAGATAAGAGACACACTGCCACAGGGACTGACATTCCTTCCCGGAAACAGAACAAGCACCCCCACAGCAATAGGATTCACAAACTACCATAACGGGACACTCCTATGGAACTTCGACCCAGGCCCATTCATCGGAGAACCACAGGCAAACATAAGGTTCAATGTCACGGTGAACCCAGAAGCCCCCGAAGGAGTCTTCATCACAAACCACGCCACTGCCTTCTACGAGGAAACCTCTTCAGGCGCCCACTCGGCGCCAGCGGTGACGGATTTTATTCAGGTCATCTACCCGATTCTGGACATAGACAAGGTATGTACTGGCACGATTCATGAAGGAGATAACATAGTGTACACAGTTACTCTGCGTAACACAGGGAACCAGAACGCATCTGATTTAACTGTGACTGATTTTCTGCCAAGTGGCGTTGTCTATGTTCCCGGTTCAGCCACCGCGACATCAAGGAGTTTTGATGAGAACATGCTGCCCGGTAACCTCATGTGGAAAGGGGGTATCGGAAACATAACGGGGGTTCACACTGTCAACATCACCATCCCAGTGACAGATAAGCCAGCAGTAATCTCGAACACTATCATGAACAATGTAAGCTACACAGACGTAACTGGATGCGAAAATATAGTCAAATGGTGGGACACATGCGAGACACCAGTGATCCATCCAGAGATCACCCTATCAAAGGAATGCGCCACATCCTCACAGATAGAGCCGGCGAACATTACATACACGTACACAGTAACCAACACAGGGGACACATCCCTGAGTGATGTCTACGTCTACGATGAGACACACACCGCGCTGATTCTCGGACCCATAACGCTGGACCCAATGGAGTCCGCCGGGTCAACCATGAAAATACTCAACGTATCAAAAGGCACATACCTGAACACAGCTAACGCCACGGGTTTCGACTTCCTCGGAATGAGGGTAGAGGACCACGACGATGCCCAGTGCACCATTAGAGGAGAATCACTCCCAGTGGGTGGGGAAATCTACCCAGCTGTATCGGATGAGCAGCGCCTCATGATAACAGCGTTATTCATTCTGTGCGCTGTCGCTGTCTGGTTTACATTAAATAAATAACCTCTATTTTTTTCAGTTCTTCCACATATTCTATAAACCATTAGTATGTCATCATCTTAGAAGAGGTTGGAAATCCAGAAGGTGTACATTCCCACACTTTTAGAAGCAATCGAGAAAGCCGAAACCATACTGAGTCAATCACTCGGAGGCTCAGTTGAAATCAAGGGCTACACCTCCCCCAGCCATGCACTGCTGAGGAAAGTAAGGCGCATAGACTCCGCTAAATTCAGGAAGGAACTGCGATACAGCGATGAGGAGCTAACCCAGAGAACATCTATTCCCGGCTTCTACTGTCTAATTGTATACCTGAATGGAGACCCTGTCGGGTTTGACTATGGCTACAATGACTCGGAGGATGGTGTTTATTTCTCTGACTCAGCGGCGACATTGATTGAGAAGAAGGGCGTGGGCAGATTGCTTGGGATACTAGAATTACTGTATCTCTATGAGAACGGGTACAGTGCCGTCAAGTTCACCACTGAGGAGATGGATGAAGCGGGCAGACCGCTGCGTCAGATATGGGAAAAACAAGGCTATAGGACAGTGCAGATTTTCCCTGATGGATGTGTTGATATGATTCTTGAGATCAACCCAAGCATAATGGCTGAAAGAGTCCAGAACAATCTACGCTAGGCTACTGACCATACTCGTCCACGATCTGCTGATACCTGAAACAAGAAGTCAGATGATCATTAACCATTCCTACGCTCTGCATATAGGCATACATGATGGTTGAACCCACGAAGGAAAAGCCCCGCTTCTTCAAGTCCTTGCTGATGAGTAGGCTGAGCTCGGTCTCTGCTGGAACCGCCTTCCACGAAGCAAAGGCATTCATGACGGGTTTATGATCCACGTATTCCCACAGATACTTATCGAAACTACCATATTCTCGCTGAATAGCCACGAACCCCCTTGCGTTCTTCACAGCGGAAGCGACCTTGAGCTTATTCTTGATTACTCCACTATTCAGACGAATATCTTCAAGCCTCTCGGCGGTGAACCCGGCAACGGTCTCTGGGTCAAACCCAGCGTAGGCGTCACGGTATGCATCTCTTCTATGAAGCACTGTTCTCCAACTCAGTCCAGCCTGTGCCCCCTCAAGGATGATTAACCCAAATAACTCACGGTCATCATGAAGAGGCACCCCCCACTCGGTGTCATGGTACTCAGCCATCAAAGAGTCCTTGTTACCAAAGCATCTGGTACTCTTATCCATGTGTTCACAAATGGTCTCGTATGGATAAGTTCATCGAAACTAGACGGTCTCCCACGCTGTCGGGCTGGGATACTGGATATCGTCGATATCAAGACGCCCTCTTATCTCCAATTGTTGTCCAAGGGGTAGTTTCTCGTTCTCTAAGAGATGCACCTTGAGTCCATTGATGTCTACTATGTGATCAAAGAAGTCGCCGCGTTCAAGCACAGAGACCACCTTACCGGAGAACATGTTTCCAGTGATGCTTGAATTTGGTTTGCTCACTGACGCGACGTTTGTTGCCATAAAGCTCAGCTTAACCTCATGAAGCTCTCCTGAGGCATGCTCAGGCACGATCATCATTTGATCAAAGACAGAGACAAAAGAACCACCATATTCGATGCGAAGCCACTGATCATAAACAGTACCATCAAGCTCAGCGCCGGGCTCAACCCGCGTCACCCTCACGACGTTGAACACCATGAATTCCATGAACCCCATAACCCATATATGAGGCTATGGGCAGACGTTTTTTCATAACTTTTATATTATCTCAACGTTTAAGCGGGGTGAGTGCAATAAATTAGATGAAGAGCCCTTTCATATTGGTACAGGCTCAGAGGTCACTCAGGGGACAAGTCTAGTGGACGAGTCCGATGATGATGACCAACGTGAAAACGATATAATTCACGGGATCAAGGAAAAATTATCAGAAATAGGTCAATACTTCACAGTAACAGGTGCCCATAAGATTCTTAGACGATACTTCGCCATGAACGCCTTCGACGGCGCCATGACCAGTCTAGGAGTGGTGATGGGGGCTTGGCTGGGTCACATCAGTGATCCGAGGAGCATTATAGGTGTCATCCTGACGAGTGGAGTTGCCATGATGGTTTCAGGGTTCAGTGGCACCTATATGACTGAGAGCGCCGAGCGAAACCACAGCCTAAACGAGTTGGAGGACGCCATGCTCATCAACCTCGACGATACGATATATGGGCAGGCTAGCAGATTCGTATCGGTGTTCGCTGCTCTGATAGATGGCTCGGCTCCATTCTTCGCATCGGTTCCAGCGCTGATACCCTTTGTGCTGGTACCCAGTATAATCACTATACAGACGGCGTTCATATCATCCATAGTCGCCAGCATGGCTACACTCTTCGCGTTGGGCGTCTACCTTGGAACCATCAGCGGTGACAACATACTTGTGAGTGGAGCAAAGATGGTGGTCTCGGGAATAGCGGTAGCATTAATCGCGCTACTGCTCAACCTCCATTAAGCGCTGTAATAGTAGCGTCCGCTGTTCTTCTGCTCGCGGTCTAGTTTGGAGTCAGGTTTATTGACTCTGGGGCGCTTGGTGTCACCGTCGCGGCGGAAGGTTACATCCATCTGTTTGAGGAATGTGTTCATCCCATCCTCAAGGCTCTGGGGATTACCTGCGTGACCATATCTGCCTGCCTCCCCGTCGAAGACCATGATCTTGTCAGCGATAAAGTCCTGAGTAACAATGTCGTGCTCAACGACGAAGGCTGTTACGCCACGCATCTTGGTGATGCGCCTGATGGCTTTAGCGACAGCCAGCCGCTCCTCAACGTCCAAATAGGCGCTTGGCTCATCCAGAAGGTAGATATCAGCGTCCCTGCTCAGACACTCGGCGATGGCAACACGCTGCAACTCACCGCCACTCAGTATACTCACGTCCTTATCCAGCATCTGTTTAACGTGAAGAGGATTAATGACCTCAGCCTTGTACCAGCTCTCGACAAACTTCTTACCAGCTGCCTTTCGAAGCACCTGCTCCGCTGTGCCCGCCACACTCGCTGTAATATACTGGGGCTTATAACTGACCTTAATACTCGGGTTGGTTACCTGCCCCTCTGTGGGTTCCTCGACTCCAGCCAGCATCCTGACGAAAGTAGTCTTACCGATCCCGTTCATGCCGAGTATACCAACCACCTCACCCATCCCTATGCCCCCAGCGTCCACTTCAAGTTTGAAGTCGCCGTAGTCTTTCATGAGGTTAGTCCATTCCAGTATGTTGTAGTAGACTGCCTGCTTCTCCTGTGGTGGTTTCTCGTGGAATACTATGGGCGTCTGTCTGAACCTGATGTTCTCATCGGGGATGTAGCCATTGATGTAGATGTTGATGCCCTCTCTGACGCTGTGCACGTTAGAGACGATACCGTAGACATCTGGTTCACCGTAGAGGATGAATATCTCATCACTCATGTAGTCCAGCACAGCCAAGTCGTGCTCAGCCGTAATGACCATGCGGTCATCGTCGGCTAAGTCACGGATGATGCGTGCGGCACGGGTACGCTGATAGACATCCAAGAAGCTACTGGGCTCATCAAAGAGATACACAGGGGCATCCCGTATTATTGCGGTGGCGATAGCGACTCGCTGCAGCTCGCCTCCGCTCAGCACCTCAAGGTCTCTATCAAGAAGCAAGCCGAGCTCAAGATCATCTACGATTGTGTCCAGTATGCCTCGCTCATCCAGTTTCCTGAGAAGGTCTCCTGTCTTTCCCTTTACGACCTGCGGTATCTTGTCAACGTACTGGGGCTTGTGAATGGCTTTGAAGCCTCCGCTGTAGACGCCTTCAAAGTAGTCATGCATGGGTGTCCCGATGTAGTGCTCCACAACCTCTTCTCTGGTAGGGGGCTCATCCCATTTACCGAAGTTGGGCACCAATTCTCCTGCCAGAATCTTGAGGAGCGTTGATTTTCCGATGCCGTTTCTACCCAGCAGTCCTACTACGTTGCCTTTTCGAGGCTTCGGTATCCTGTATAGGGTGAAGCTGTTGGGTCCAAACCTGTGTAGGTGCTCTGATTCAAGCTCATCAGGCAGGTTAACGATGCTCAGTGCGTTAAATGGGCACTTTTTTACGCAGATGCCGCAGCCGCAGCAGATGAGCTCTGATACGTATGCTTTGTCTTCCTCATCCTGTCTTATGGCTTCTCGTCTGGTCCTCACCATGGGGCAGAACCTGATGCATTCCTGTGTGCATTTATCTGGCTTGCAGCGTTCTCTGTCTACTACGGCTATACGCATCTATGGGCACCTTTTCGCTTGATATCCAACAGGGGATTATTTAAGCAAATATCATTTAACATTCAGAGAACTAAAACCCATCCAAGAATAACTACTTCGATCCATAGAATGAGGCTAGCTACGAACACCTCGATGATAGATAGCACGCTTCCCACCCTCATATATTGCTTGAGGGAGATGTTGAGCCCCTTCGCCTTCATCACGTTGATCCACATGAGTATGGCTAGGCTTCCTATGGGGAAGAAGTGAGGTCCAAGATTGTTCCCGATGATGTTACTGAATATGAGTAGAGTACTTTGCGATGGGTCAAGGGCTTGAAGAACCATGGTCTCCTTGACATTAAGCATACCGAGGAGAGTCATGGGCCAGTTGTTCATGACACTCGCGCTGATGGTTACGATGATACCCGGCACAAAGGTCTTCAGGAATCCATCCAATCCGAGGCACCATGTGAAGAGCCTCATATAGAGGTCCACCGCTCCAGCGTGGCGAAGCCCCTGTACTACGAGGAAGATGCCTAACATGAATATTATGATGTCCCAGTTGATTCTCTTGGCAATGAATCTGATTCCTCGGCGCTCCTCCTTTAACGCGAAGGTACGACGATCAGTAATGGTATAAGTTGCGAGGAGGAAGATGGCGCCGCTGCAGATAACAAATGACACAGGTATACCTCTGAGGCTAGCCACAACATATAGAATATCCACCACGGTGAGCGTGACAAAACATAGCTTAACCTGAGCCGCAGATATTACTGCGCCATCGATGATGAGTGTATCGATAAGAGCTGGGCTGAAGCTCTGGGGTATCTTGTTTCTGAAGAATAGGTAAACTACGAGGATGCTGATGGAGATAGTTGCCAGTGCAACGGGTGCCATGAACACCATGTGCTCGACGAATGTGTACCCAAAGTAGTTGGCGCTAACGATGTTAACTGGGTTGCTTGTGATGAAAGGCATGGCGGCGGTATCAGCGATCAACCCAGCCGCGAAGAGATACGCGAGACGCCCATTGGAATCGATGTTCAGTTGTTTCACGATCTCCAACACGATGGGTGTGAGGATCAGTACAGCGCTATCATTGGCGAATAGGATGCTCACAGTCGCACTCAGTAGACAGATGTAGAAGTAAAGAGGCACGCCTTCACCCTTGGCGTAGCGAACAACTCTAAGGGCAGCCCACTTGAAGAAGCCCATCACCTCAAGAGTGATAGACAGCGTGACTATTCCGAGGAAAGCTAGGGCAGCATCCCAGATATCATTGAAGGCAGTGATAGCGTCTGATGTGGATACAGTGCCAAACATGAAGCTGAGTATAGCTCCTATGCCCGCGGCTAAGCCTAGGTTGATGCCTCGGGGTTTTTTGATCATAAGGAAAAGAGTGAATGCAAAGATCAGGATCGACGGAATAGATGTATTGGACAGCTTTTCGTTTTCCCCCGCGCTGTTGCGCAGTTCTCGTTAGATGCGCTGCACTGGAGGAGGTAATTATACCTATTTCCTACGGGATTTTGCGAAGCCTGTCTTTGTTTGGCGCCAATGCTCGGGTCAGTACATCCTCTACTATTCCCGGATGCTGGTCAGGATGATACATTGCCTCCACGAGCACATCATTATCTAGGCTGTTGATAATATCGGCTCCAGCGTCGAGGCTGTTCATGCTCAGCACCAGCGCCCGCTCAACGGGCATCCGCTCCGGGTTGATGTCGATACCATAGTAGCCAGCGTAGCTGTGCATCTTGAATACCAGCAGCGTAGCCAACATCTGGTCATACCCCAAGACACCTATGTTTAGGTCTTGATCATAGTTGCCCAGTGGCTGACCATTCCAGTGACTGTGCATGAGCCTTCCCTCCCTGAGCACAGATGCGAAGCTATACGCCAACTCCTCATGCCCCATCAAGACGTGACCAACCTCGGGGTTCAGCCCAACCATGGCGTGTCCTTTCTCAAGAGCCTCTCTGTTTTCCCTTGCTTTGAGACGTTTCTCCACATCCCTAGCCATCAACAAGCCGTTGGCTGTGTTTCTCCACACGTTGTTTCCACGGGGCTCATAGGGCTTGGGCTCCATAGCCACTCTAACACCCGGCACAGCATCCATAGCCTCGGCTAGTCCAGCCTCAAACCGTTCCCACATCCCGTAGAAGTCGTGACCGAAGGGGTTCTCGTAGCCATCTATGCCGGGCCAGATCACTGCAAACTCCGAGCCAAGCTCCTTGTTGAGCTTCAACGCCTCCTTTGTGCGGTTTACTGCGTGTTCCCTGATCTCCTTATCTGGGTTGCTGAGGCTGCCGTTCATGTATCTGCGCTCGTAGAAGAGGAAGGGGATGGCTGTGAGCAGTTTGATGCCTGTCTCCTTCTCCAGCGCCTTATAGAGGTGAAGGTTATCCCAGTTCACCTCGTTGGGGTAATGAGCCTCAACGCCGAAGCCTGAATCAATATATCCTTCATCATGCATCCAAGTTACCTTGTTCAGCGTCTCCTCGATGGTACCCTTATCCACGTAGGGTTCATGGAACCTGCTTGCGCCGGGGTAGAAGTACCAGACGCCTGCGCTGTACTTGGGTGCGAGCTTTGTTTCTTTAAGGTGTTTGAGCATCTCAGATTCGGATCTGTGTTTTTTCTGGGGGGTAAGATCCTTGATAACCATAGTGTGTAATCAGATGCGTGAGGATAAAGGATTAACCCCACCCTACCAAGCCCAAAAAATATGATACAGGAAACGCCAATCAGTGATCAATTATATTTTCCGGAGCCTTGGCACAAGAAGCATCAAGACAAGGAAGATAATCACCATAACGGCACCATAGAGGCTCTGAGCAAACGACGCACCAAAGGATTCAGCTAACACTCCTAGCGTCATGCTACCCAGCACCCCAAACCCGATGCTCAGTTGCCAGATACCCATAGCTCGGCCACGCTGTTCCTCTGTCACATTGAGCTGGAGAAGGATATGCTGCATAGCGTCATGCCCCGCGGCGGTTACACCAATGATGCACATGAAAAACAGGGATAACGGATACGATGTGGAGTTGGCGAAGAGAATCAATGCAACTCCAAACGAGAAGAAGATGCCCAGTATCAACCTGCCCTTGTACCGGTAGTCACCGAGAGAAGCAAGAGTCAACCCAGCCAGTAACCCGCCCACAGAGGACAATGTACTGAACATGCCGAGACCCACTGCGCCTACTTCAAGAATGTCACGGGCGAAGACCGGTAGAAGCACAGAGTATGAGAACCCAAACATCTCACATGTTGCCGCCATCACCATCAAGGCAAGTATGACCCTGTTTTTCATGACGATCTGTATTCCCTCAACGAGGTTGCTCCAGACTGTCTGGGCTTTGATGGAGGCGGTTTTTTCGATCCCACGGATATATGTCGTCATCCCAATCGCGAGTAAGCTAACAGCGGTAATCACGAAGAAAGGCCACTCCAAGCCAAACAGATCGATGAGAATCCCTGCGGCTGCACCGCTGAAGATACCGATGCCTCGCATGCCAACAGCGTTTAGAGAGATGCCGCTCATGGCGCCTTCTCTGCCAACGATGTCTACGATGAATGCTTGGCGTGCTGGTCCATCGAAGGCGCGGATTGAACTCCACACAAAAGTGACTAAGAGAACATGCCAAAGTTGAACCCAGCCACGGAGGATCAAATAACCCAGCACAAAGCCACAGGTCGAGTACAAGAATAATGCAACTATCTGTAACTTCTTCCGGTCAACCCTATCGGCCACTGCGCCAGCCAGCATCCCCCATAATAGATTAGGCGCCGAGCGCACAGCCCACACTAAACCCAATGAGAGAGGGCTGTTTGTAAGCTCCAAGACCAGCCACCCTAAAGATACGGTCATCATGAAGTTCCCGAGGGACACAGTAATGGTTGTTAGGAAAAAGAGCCCATAGTTGCGGTTCTGGAACGGTTGAAATATCCACATATTGACGATGGTGTCGATAAGATTTAGTGTTTTATTTGCCAACGTTTTTTCCTTTCTATCCCATCTTTGCTACGCAGACTCTGGCGACGTACCCTGAGTGTCCCATAGAAATATAGATAGAGGGATAAATTCTTCGTTGATGAAAAAGCCCAGAGCAGGATAAAGCATCAAACCGATTTACTTCTGAAGAGCCTATCACGCAGACTATCATGACGCCTCTGAATCAGCCTATACTTCTTCACGTTCTCCTTGGAGGGCTTGACTCTCGTTGACTCATCAACGTGCACAATGCGATCAGTGATACCAGAAATAGATGCACCGGAACCGTTTTGATTATCATAACACCATAGCGCCTGAATCGCCGCCCCCAATGCTGCTCCCTCGGACTCCTTGAAACCCACCACCTCGGAGTCGAAAATATCTGCGCATATCTGAGCCCATACCCTGTTGTTGCTGCCTCCGCCTGTCAACCTGATCTCCGATGGGTCTATGCCAAGTTCCCTCATACGGTTCAACCCATAGTTGAGTCCAAGGCTAACCCCCTCAACAGTAGCCCTTGTAATGTTGGGCTCCGTATAGTTGTTGGGTGATAAGCCATACAGTACTCCAGTGGAATCGGGCATACTGGGGGTACGTTCACCAGTCAGATAAGGCAAGAAAAGAAGCCCCTCCGAGCCAACAGGGGAAGAGGAGAGACAGTCCTCCAGCTCACTGTAGCTCTGTTTGAAGAGTCTCCGAACCAGCTCAGTGGCTACTGTGACGTTCATAGTGCACACCATAGGCAACCAATGGTTAGTGGAGTCACAGAAAGCAGCCACCTCACCCATAGGGTCTACGACCGGTTTCTCAGAGTATGCGTAAACTGTGCCACTGGTGCCTAGGCTAACAGTAACCTTCCCCTGTGAAGTATTCCCTGTTCCAATGGCTCCCATCATGTTATCCCCGCCACCGGCGGAAACCAATACGTCAGTGGATAGGTTGAGACTGTGAGCAGCCTTACCGCTCAGATAACCCACCGGCTCATCAGATGAGTGCAACATGGGGAGCTTACCGCTGAGGTTATGGTCGATTGCCTCAATCAATGGTTCACACCATGTACGACTCCTGACATCCATCAGAATCGTACCAGAGGCGTCACCATACTCCATGGTAGCCACATCAGTGAGCATATAGTTGATGTAATCATGGGGAAGCAGCACAGTAGCCAACCTAGCATAGTTCTCTGGCTCATGACGCTTCAGCCATAATATCTTGGGCGCAGTATAACCCGGAAGCATCGGGTTCCCCACCAGTCTGATGGTCTCATCGACTCCAGCAACAGAGTCCATGATGATTCTGCATTCCTCGGCGGTGCTCGTATCATTCCAGAGCTTCGCTGGTCGAATAACCAGCCCACACTCATCCAGAGGTACAAAGCCATGCTGCTGCCCACTGATACCGATACCCCTCACATCGCATGACTCCACCTTGCTCTGCTTCAGCGCCTCACGGATAGCAGCAAGGGTCTCACGGATCCAAGTCTCAGGATGCTGCTCCATATGACCCGCGGGAAGCCCCTCGATCAAGCCATAGCTCCTTGAAGCCTTACCCTTAACCATTCCAGTTTCACCGTCTACAACAATCGCCTTGGTGCTCTGGGTTCCGCTGTCTACGCCGATGTAGTATTCTGGCATTGTGCTCAAAGATTATTCGTGGTGGTATTATTTAACACCAAAATGGGCTATCATCGTCCCCACCAGAAATCCTTGTCCCCCTTACCCATATAGGCGCCGTAAAGGACGAAGCCCAGCAACCAGACGGCGATAAACAGAATAGCTGTAACCCCGCTCTGGTCAATGATACCCTGCCAGCCGAGAAACCAGTACAATGCAGCCGAGAACAAGAGCAAAAAGCCCAATGGAAACAGTACAGCGTTTCTCTTAGCGGCTACCTGTTTGGGGTACTCGTAGATCAGCAGATTGTTACAGTGGGGGCAGACGGTGTCATCGCTATTGATCTCGTTCTTGCAGAAGGGACATATCTTGTTCGAGACTAATCGATAATTGCAGTTGGGACAAAAAGTGCTCTCTTCTGAGACAATTCTCTTGCATGAGGGACAGATCTGAACCATCTAACATGTTAAGCTCCAACTAATAATTAACCAATTCTATCCCTAAATTGGATCTAATGCAAAGCAATTAAGACAAGTTATTGGCGACTCAAATATATCAAAATAGTCGACGCCACCGTTGTCAACAAGTCAGGCAGGAAATTAAAGTACTGCACAATCTGCAGCCCACTTGAGCCACCTGTAATACTCAGCAACATAGGATTCGTGAATAAACTGTAGCTCAGCAACGCCGCGCTGAGAAACACCAACCCCAAGGTGAAGCTACTCTTGGTCGTCCGGTACATATCCAAATAGTTAGCGAACAGATAAACCAACAAGATGGTGTTCACTGCCGAGATAATGATCTTCCCCTGCATATACGCAGTGATCTGACGACTAAGCATGCTCAGGTTCTCCTGATCGAGGCTACCAAGATTAGGGTCAACCATAATACGCTCATCATTCAACAATCTGTAGATAAGCTCATCCTCATTAACCACGAGCTGGTCCATATTAGCCGCTATATTCACCACGAAGTACAGCGCCATAATAATGACCGCAATCTGTTGTTTCCTGTTCATCTGCACCTTGCTAATCACCATCGTTATTAGGGTTTGTTCCAATTTTGTTCCAAATCTCTTCAAAATCCACCCAGCTTTCCTCAAGGGTGGGGGAGATGAAGTACATGGTACCATACCGGGGCCCCATACTGGTGATCATCCCGTTCTTCTCCAAGATCTCCAGATGATGCCTTATGGTACGGTAATCAACGCCAATGGCCTCACCCAGCTGGTTCGCGTTCATGGGCTCCTCCCTGAGGGTCGTCAATATCTTGCCCCGATTTATACCACCACGTGACCCAGCGATAAGCCACTGGATGACGTGCTTAGTGTAACGGTTCCTCTGGGACATAGCTTACCAGCTTACGCATAATTATCTGATGAGTGTTTAAAACCTATTCTCGATTGATGCTTAAACCGCCTGTTTGATCATGTAATGATTCTGATCCAATTATGTAATAATCTTGAAAAACGGTTTATAACCAAAATTTAGGTCTCTTCACTCATCAAGATGAAGAGTCAAGAAAAACAAGCCAAGGAATCCGCTCTCAAGCTGGCACTACGAGCCCTCAAGACAGCGATGGGGTATCCACTCAAGCCGAAGCAAATTGCAGGGGAAACAGGGCTATGAGTCCCATCATAGAGACAGAGAACCTAGTGAAGACCTATCAGCAGGGAGGAAAACCACTCACCGTTCTGAAAGGTGTAAACCTACTGGTCGAAGAGGGCGAGTTCACAGCCATCATGGGTCCATCAGGGAGCGGGAAAAGCACATTACTGAACATGATAGGGGCACTTGATAGACCCACAAGTGGTGAAGTGTATATCAACGGACACACTGTCAGCGATTTAAACGATAACCAATTAGCAAAGCTCAGAAACCACGAGGTCGGCTTCATCTTCCAGTTCTTCAACCTCATCCCACGCATGGATGCCATGGGCAACGTGGAGCTCCCCCTCGCCATACAGGGCGTCTCAAGAAGAGAGAGACGCAGAAGAGCCACAGAGCTCCTTGAACTAGTGGGACTCGGGGATAGGTTTGACCACAAGCCGAGCCAGCTCAGTGGAGGCGAGCAACAACGTGTTGCTATAGCGAGAAGTTTGGCTAATAATCCTCCGCTGCTGCTCTGCGACGAGTTGACTGGGAACCTTGACTCAAAAACAGGAGAGGAGATACTGCATTTACTTAGAACATTGAACAAGGAGAACGGGACCACTTTTCTCATGATCACTCACGATCATGAATTGGGTCAGAAGACAGACCGAGTCATCAACTTCAAAGACGGCGTAATTGAGGGAGAGAGAAGGGGATACCTCGAATGAATCAAAGCCTAACTGCCCTTATGCCGTTAGCGGTTTTCTCGACTCAGATGATGCCAGCGTATACAGCTGACCCATCAATCATACAGTTAAACGCTGAGAACATCTGCCTGAATCAAGGATTCTTCAGCTGTTTCCTCAGCATACTTGGATTGAGGCAGTAAACTTGAACTTTCTGGACTTTGCCACGATGTCAATTGAGGGAATATCTGAACGAAAGTTCAGGTTTGCCCTAAACCTAGTGGGGATAATCATAGGCTGCGCAGCGGTCACAGGCATCATCTCCATGACGGGTGGCATGAGGTCCAGCATCATTGACGATATCGCGATATTCGGCTCAAACACGATACAGGTCTTTCCCACATCAGGGGGAGATGAAGCGTTCTCAACTCTATACTGGCGCGACCTGAAAAGCCTCAAAAATATTCCTGGTGTCGAAGCAGCTGCGCCTATACAAGTGGGAAACACTGCGAGTTACGAGTACCGCGGAGAGGTTCAGCGAAACCAAGTTGTTGGCATTGATATGAATTATTTCATAGTTCATGGTGGAGAGAATGAGGTAGAGGATGGCAGGCTTCTTGAGCATGGTGACTCCAACGTTGCCATGCTGGGTTACAATGTATGGTGTGTCGATGATGTGCCAAGATACAGCGTCGGTGACAGGATCAGATTAACCTCGATGGTAAACGGTGAAACAGCAGAGTACACCATCAGAGTCGTCGGTATTCTAAAGATGACCTCGGGAATCGCCTCCACTGGAATAGATGATTACATAATAATGCCTCTCAGCTTCTACGAGCAGACCTACGATACGCGTGGAAAATACGTAGCAATCGACCTGAAGGCAGAGACCACCGAAGACGTTGATAAGATCAAACGAGTCATCGATGAGGAGTATGACAACCTCGGCTACTACTCTATGGATATGATCATGGAGGAAATCAATCAAATCATAGGGACAATCAACGCGGTTCTGGGAGGAATAGCGGGCATCAGTCTCCTAGTAGCGGGTGTAACAATAATCAACACCATGACAGTGAGTGTAATGGAGCGAACAAAAGAAATCGGCACCATGAAGGCAATAGGAGCCAAGAGCAGGGATATTATGAAGCTCGTGATGAGTGAGGCAATACTCACAGGCATCGTAGGAGGCATCATCGGCGCTCTTGTGGGCTTCTCCCTGAGTTACATCATCAGCCACTTCACAGAGATCCCCAGCTCCACATCACCAGCCCTTGGAGTACTAATCGTAGGATTCGCCATGATAACCTGCGTCCTCAGCGGACTCCAGCCCGCTTGGCGCGCATCAAACATGAACCCCGTGGAGGCGCTCAGACACGAGTAGCCTCCCTCATACTGCT